>JBBQMM010000178.1:0-8564 GCA_038328935.1 Burkholderiales bacterium | reverse complement strand
CCAACGGTTTCGTCTTCCAGCCCTCAAGTGTGGGCGGTCGACTGTCGATACCTCACACAGAACCGGTGTCCTGGGCTTGCCCCAGGCACTGGCAGAACCTGTCCAGCCCCCGCAGCAAGGCCGCCCATGACCACTTGCCACCGCACCGCCACCGCCCGTCGGCGCCACCGCGGCTTCACCTTGATCGAGGTCATGATCACGGTCGCCATCGTCGGCATCCTGGCCGCCGTGGCGCTGCCCAGCTACCGCGAATACATCATCCGCGGCCAGCTCACCGACGCCACGAACGGCCTGTCCGCGATCCGCGCGAACATGGAGCGCCACTTCCAGGACAACCGCACCTACGCCACCAGCGGTGCCTTCGTCACGCCCTGCGCCGTTGCCGACGCCACGCAACGCACCTTCGGGCTGTTCGTGGTCAGTTGCCCCGCGGCCCCCACCGCTGCCGGCTTCACGCTGCAGGCCGTGGGCAGCGGCAGCGTGGCGAGCTTCACCTTCACCATCAACGAAACCGATGTGCGCGCCACCACCTCTGCCCTGGCCGGCTGGAACACCTGCGCCAGCAAGTGGCTGACCAAGAAAGGGCAGGCCTGCTGATGTCTGCTGCCCAGCCCAGACCCCCGGCGAAGAGGCGCCACGGTGCCCGCCAACGCGGCGTGACGCTGGTGGAACTGATGGTGACGCTGGTGTTGATGTCGCTGCTGCTCGGGTTGGCAGCGCCCAACTTCAGGGTCTGGGTGCGCAACGCCCAGGTGCGCACCGTCAGCGACGCACTGCAAAACGGCATGCGGCTGGCGCAGAACGAGGCCCTGCGGCGCAGTCGCCAGGTGGTGTTCTTCCTCACCAACGACGCCGCCTGCACGAATGGCATTGCAGCCAACGCCAACGGCGTCAACTGGAGCATCCGCACGGTGCCCATGACGGCCGGTGAAAGCTCGGTGGTGGTGCAGTGCGGCGTGTTGTCCGATGTGGCAGCAGGTGTGGCCATCGTCGGTCCCACGGCGGTGTGCTTCAACTCGATGGGCCGCCAGGCCGAAAACGCCAGCACAGGCGTCAACAACGGCAACTGCACGCTGGCGGTGTCGGGTGTCAGCACCTACAACGTCAGCGCCACCGGCGCCGACCGCGCGCTGCGCGTGCTGTTGACGCTGGGTGGCCAGGCCCGGCTGTGCGACCCGGCTCGCACCCTTTCCAACAGCGCCCCCGACGGCTGCCCGGCATGACACGCGGCCAGAACACGCACAGCGCCGCCGCAAAGGTCCGCCCCGGCCCGCGGCAGCGCGGCATGTCGATGATCGAGGTGCTGATCGTCGTCGTGCTGTTCTCGTTCGGGCTGCTGGGCATGGTGGGCCTGCAGGCGCGCGCCACGCAGTCCTCGGTGGGCGCCGAAGACAGCAACCGCGCCGCGCTGCTGGCCAACGAACTGGCCACGCAGATGTGGAGCAGCAACAGCGTGGTGCTGCCGGCAGCCACCATCGCCGACTGGAATACACGCGTGGCCGACGCCAGCGTGCAGGGTCTGCCCAACGGCGTGGGCGCCGTGGCAGTGGCCGCCAACGTGGCGCGCATCACCATCACCTGGCGCGCGCCGCACATGGTTGCCGGCGACACGCGGCGCTACGTCACCGAGGTGCTGATTCCATGAAGCGCCGGGCCGGCCAGACGAGCGAACGCTGCCATGCGCGGCACGAAGGCGGCGCCTTGAAGCGCGAGCGGCACGAAGGCCGCGCCTTGAACGTCGAGCGTCACGAAGCTCGCGCATTGAACGGCGCGCAGCACGAAGGACGCGCCATCAAAAGCGCGCAGCACTCGGCGCGCCAAAGGTCGAATCAGCGGCAACGCGTGGCCGGCGTCACGCTCATCGAGCTGCTGGTGGCGGTGCTGGTGGGCTCGGCGCTGGTGATTGCCATCACCACCATCCTGATGCGCAGCGAAGCCGGTCGACGCGGCCTGACCGCCACCAACGACAGTTCACAAAACGCCGCCTTCGTCTCATTTACGCTCGACCGCACGCTGCGCAGCGCTGGTTCCGGGTTTTCGCAGTCCTGGCGCTCCGCTTTTGGTTGTCGCGTGCTGGCGGCGCGCAACGGCGCCGCCGTGCTGCCCCGGCCTGCCGGCTTCCCGGCACCCTTTGCCACCGTGCCACAGACGGTGCGCCTGGCCCCGCTGGTGGTGCACGCCGGCGCGGGCACCGGGGGCTCCGACGTGCTGGCAGTGGCCACCGGCGCCTCGGGCCTGGGCGAAGCACCGCTGAACGTAACCCCCGGCTCCGTCACGGGCACCCAGTTGGGCGTGCCTTCCACGGTAGGCCTGCGCGCCAGGGACCTGGTGCTGGTGCTGCAAGACGCCGACAACTGCATGGTGCAGCAATTGGCCAACGGCTTTCTTAGCAGCGCATCACCACAGACGCTGGACTTCGGCGGCACCTATGCCAGCAGCGCGATCGACGCCGTGCAGCTGGACAGCCTGGGCGTGAGCAGCCCTGCCTTCGTGGCGCCGCTGGGCAACACGGTGGGCAACGCGCCCGCGCTGCAGCTGCTGGGTGTGGCTGCCAACGCGACGCTGGTGAGCTACGACATGCTGCGCATCGATGGCAGCGACACGGTGACGCCGATTGCCGACAGCGTGGTCGACCTGCGCGCCCGCTATGGCGTGGACAGCAACGGCGACGGCCGCATCGACACCTGGGTCAGCCCTGCCGTGGCGCCCTATGACGCGGCCACGCTGCTCAACGGATCGGCGGCGTCGCAGCTGAACCTGGCCAGCATCCAGGCCGTGCGCGTGGGCCTGGTGCTGCGCAGCGCCGCTGCCGAGCGCAGCGCGGTGGCGCCGGCCAGCCTGGAGATGTTCTCAGACCTCGCCGTAGCGCTGCGTTACAGCCGCGCGCTGGATGCCACCGAGCAGTTGCTGCGCCACCGCACCGTGGAGTTCACGGTGCCGTTGCGCAACGTGATGATGATGCCCAAAACATGACAGACACCCTGCAATACCGGCCCCGGCGCGCGCCAGCGCGTGCGCTTCCAAACGCCTGCATGCACCACGGGGCGCAAGCCCGTGCCCGCCAACGCGGCGTGACGATGCTGTTCGGACTGATTGCGCTGGCCATCATGATGATCGGCGCCGCCGCGATGGTGCGCTCGATGAACACCTCGTTGATGATGGCCGGCAACCTGGGCTTCAAGCGCGACCTCACCAACCAGGCCGAACGCGCCACCGCCACCGTGATGACGCTGATGAACAGCGGCGCGCTGAACGCCGAGGTCTCGCGCCAGAGCGCCGCCGTGGCGCGCAACTACAGCGCCAACATCCTGCCCACCAACGTACAGGGCGTGCCCATGGCGCTGGTCGACGACGGCACTTTCGCCGCCGTGGGCGCGGTGGCCAACGACATTGCGGTGGTCGACCAGGGCGTGGTGTTGCGCTACCTGATCGACCGCCTGTGCGTCAACACGGGCGTCGCCGACGGCAGCCACTGCACGATGTCCGACCCCGGCAGCCCCGTCGGCGGCAGCGCGGCGGAAACGCTGCGCGCCGACGACAGCTCGGCCAGCGGGGGCGGCGGCGTACTGCCGCGGCAGACGGTCTACCGGCTGAGCATCCGTGTCAGCGGCCCGCGCAACACGCAAGCCTATTTCCAGACCACTTTCACGCTGTGAGCGCAACGCGCAAGGACCTCCCCACCATGGCTCGCACCACTCACCACACGCCTGCCACAGCGCTGCCTGACGGACGCCTGCAACGGCTGCGCCAGCGCGCCTTGCTGATGGCTACGCTGCTGCTGAGCGCTGGCTTGCTGCTGCTGGCGCCGGCCGCGCGCGCCACCACGCCGCTGGCCGACCAGCCCATGTTCACCAACGCCGGCGTGCCGGGCAATCTGGCCTTGACGCTGTCGGTTGAATTCCCGACCGCGGTCAGCGTCGCGCACACCGACGCCAGCTACGACCAGACCAAGACCTACCTGGGCTACTTCGACTACCGCAAGTGTTACCTCTACAGCTGGAACGCTGATGAAACGCTGCGCCACTTCTACCCCTCGGGCCTGTCCAGCAACGGGCTGTGCACGGGCGCCCAGGCCAGCAAGTGGTCGGGCAACTTCCTGAACTGGGCCACGATGCAGACCATCGACCCTTTCCGGTGGGCGCTGACGGGCGGCTACCGCTCAGTGGACACGGCCACCGTGACGCTGCTGGAAAAGGCCTGGGCCTCGGGCCAGGGCGGCACCGGAAACTTCCCCAACCGCACGACCGTCGACAACATCGTGGTGAACAACGCCACGCCCTTCAACTGGGCCCAGTTCAGGATGCGCGTGCAGGGCCTGGGCAACAAGCTGCGCTTCACCAACACCGGCAACGTCGACAACGCGCCCACCGTCTACGACCCGGCCAACGCGGTGGCCAACAACACGACTTATGAGATGAGCGTGCGCGTCAAGGTGTGCGATGCCAGCGTCAACGCCGGCCCGCTGGAGTCCAACTGCAAGGCCTACCCCGCCGGCACCTACAAGCCCACCGGGTTGATACAGCAGTACGCCGGCAAGATCCGCTACAGCGCCTTCGGCTACCTGAACGACAGCAGCAAGCTGCGCGACGGCGGCGTGCTGCGCGCGCGCCAAAAGTTCGTCGGCCCCACCTACACGCTGCCGGGTGCCAACGAGACCGTCAACACCAACAGCGAGTGGGACACCAACACCGGCATCTTTGCGCTGAACCCCGACAGCGCCGACGCCAGCGCCACGGCCGTGGCCTATGGCGTGCCGGTCACCAACAGCGGCGTCATCAACTACGTCAACAAATTCGGGCAGGTCACGCCCGGCAGCTACAAGACCTATGACAACGTCAGCGAGCTGTACTACGCGGCGCTGCGCTACTACAGGAACCTGGGCAATGTGCCCGAGTGGACCTCGGCCGTCGGTGCCAACGCAGCCACCAAGACGACCTGGGTCGACGGCTTCCCGGTCATCACCAGCTGGGACGACCCGATCCAGTATTCCTGTCAGCGCAACTTCGTGCTCGGCATCGGCGACGTCAACACCTGGCTCGACAAGAACGTGCCCGGCAACACCGGCAGCACCGGCGAGCCCGGCAAACCGGCTGCGGTGACGGCCGACAATTCGGTGAACGCCAAGGTGGCCACCGACAAGGTGGGTTCGCTGCACGGCATGGGCGCCAACCTGGGCTCGGCCACCAATGCGCAGGAAATTCCGGGCAGCTACTACATCGCCGGTCTGGCCTATGACGCCAATGGAAAGGACATCAGGCCCGACGATGCCACCAAGCCGCAGACCATCGGCAAACAGACGGTGCAAACCTACTGGCTGGACGTACTGGAGTACAGCACCTACGTCAACAACAACATGTACTACCTGGCGGCCAAGTACGGCGGCGCCAAGTTGCCCGAGACCTTCGACCCCTACGCGCGCGTCGGCGACCTGCCGCTGGAGTGGTGGAGCACCACGGGCGAAACGGTGTCTGGCCAGATCAAGCCCGACAACTACTTCAATGCCTCCAGGGCCGACGAAATGGTCAGCGGCCTGACCAAAGCCTTTGCCAGCATCGCCGCCAACCTGCGCGCCTACACCACCAGCTTCTCCACCACGCTGCCGCAGGTGACCGTGGCCGGCACCTCCAGCTTCAGCGCGCAATACGACGCATCGACCTGGACCGGCGAATTGTCGGCCGCCAACGCCACCTTCGACGCCGTCACCAGACAACCCACCTTGTCCACCGTGTGGAACTTCAGCACCAAGCTGGCTGCCCAGACCGCGGGCGCGGGGTGGGACACCGGCCGTCGCATCGTGACCTGGAACACCAGCAGCAGCAGCGCCGTGCCCTTCCGCCACGCCAACCTGTCGGCAGCGCAGACAGCCGCACTCGACACCGCCTACCGCGCCGGCGACGACAGCCTGGACTACGTGAACTACCTGCGCGGCCAGACCAAACACGAAGAAGACTCTGCCGAGGCGGGCAGCGCCGCCGCCTACCGCACGCGCACACACCCGCTGGGCGACATCGTGGGCTCCAAGCCGCGCGTGGTCAGCAAACCCATGGCGCCGTTGTCTGCTTCGTCCAACCCGGGCTATGGCCTGTTCAAGACCACCTGGGCCAACCGCAAGACCATGGTCTACGTGGGCAGCAACGACGGCATGCTGCATGCCGTGGACGGCGCAGTCGCGGGCGCCACGGCCGGCAAGGAAGTGTTCGCCTACGTGCCCGGCGCGCTGTACCAGGGCCCCACCGCTTCACCCCAGACCACCGGCCTGGCTTCGCGCGGCAACCCCACGTTCGTGCACCGTTATCACGTCGACGCCACGCCGGCACTGTTCGACATCGACTTCGGCCGCACGGTGGGTGGTGTCGGCACCGACTGGCGCAGCGTGCTCGTGGGCGGCCTGGGCAAGGGCGGCAAGGCCTACTACGCCCTGGACGTCACCAACCCCGGTGGCATCGACATGGCCGCTGCGGCCTCGGTCACCGAGGCCGGCGTCGCCAGCCGGGTGCTGTGGGAGTTCAGCGACGTGGACCTCGGCTACACCTACGGCGAAGCGACGGCCGTGAAGACCAAGAAGCACGGCTGGGTGCTGATCTTCGGTTCGGGCTACAACAACGCCGACGGCAAGGGCTACTTCTTCATCGTCAATCCCCGTACCGGCGCCCTCATCAAGAAGCTGGGCACCGGCGTCGGCGCTGCCGCGGCACAGGCGGGCCTGGCGCATGTGCAGGCCTTCGTGCTGGACCGCAGCGACAACACCGCCGACAGCGTCTACGCCGGCGACCTGCTGGGCAACCTGTGGCGCCTGGACCTGCGCGACGCCGACGGCAACTATCCGGCGCCCGTCAAGCTCGCCACCTTGACCGACAGCACCAACAACCCACGCCCGATCACCTCACGGCCCAACATCATCGTGCAGCCGGTCACCAACACCCGCTGGGTGACCGTGGGCACGGGCCGCCTGCTGGACGGCAGCGACGTCGCCAGCACGCAGTCGCAGGCGCTGTACGCCATCATGGACGGCACCGGTCTGGCCTTCAACGCCGCGGCACCCGCCGGCTTCAGCTTTCCCGTCACAACCGCCCAATTGCGCCAGCTGAACGACCTGACGCAAACGGTGACCTTGAACACCGCCACCCAGATCGGCTGGTTCGTGGACCTGGGCCTGAGCGGCGCCGGCCAGGGCTGGCGTGTCATCTCGGACCCCAGTTCGTTCTACGGCTCGGTGGAGTTCACGACCATGCTGCCGGGCGGCGACGCCTGCAACCCCACCGGCACCAGCCGCATCTATTCCATCAACCTGGGCACCGGGCAGAGCGACCTGGTGGCTGCAGACGGCACCACCCCCATCGCCTACAGCAGTGCGGTCGACGGCGTGGCCACCGAGCAGCGCTCCTACGGGGTCGAAGAGAACGGCAAGTTCAAACGCGTGCTGGTGGTGGGCAACAGCAAGGGCGGCGCCAAGGGCGTGAACACCAAGCAGCCGACAGCCCTGGGGTTGCGGCGCCTGAACTGGCGCGAACTGCCGCTGGCGAACTGAGCTCCCTTCCCGCCTGGGCTAACGATGAAGACGGGGGCCACAGCAGGGAAAAAGCCCCCGTTATTTGTTTCACCGTCGGGTCACGATAGCTACAGACCAACGGCGAGACCGCGGCAATGCCGACCTTGCAGCCCACTACGCAGCAGACTGCGAAAGCGCCTGTTCAGCCTGCTGGGCCTGCAGATCGGCGTGGTAGCTGCTGCGCACCATTGCACCCACGGCGGCGTGCGCAAAGCCCATCGCCGCGGCCTCACGCTCGAACATCTTGAAGGTGTCGGGATGCACATAACGCAGTACCGGCAGGTGGTGGCCGCTGGGTGCGAGGTACTGGCCGATGGTGAGGCGGTCGATGTCGTGCGCGCGCATGTCGCGCATCACCTGCAGGATTTCGTCATCCGTTTCACCCAGGCCCACCATCAGGCCGCTCTTGGTGGGCACGCCGGGTACTTCCTGCTTGAAGCGCTGCAGCAACGTCAGGCTGAACAGGTAGTCCGACCCCGGCCGCGCTTCCTTGTACAGGCGCGGGATGGTTTCCAGGTTGTGGTTCATGACGTCGGGCGGCGCGGCTTTCAGGATCTCCAGCGCACGGTCCATGCGGCCACGGAAGTCGGGCACCAGGATCTCGATCTGCGTGCGCGGTGACAGCTCGCGCGTCTTGCGGATGCAATCCACGAAGTGCCCGGCACCGCCGTCGCGCAGGTCGTCGCGGTCGACGCTGGTGATGACCACGTACTGCAACTTCAGCGCCGCGATGGTCTTGGCCAGGTTGTCAGGCTCGTTCGCATCCAGCGGGTCGGGCCGGCCGTGGCCGACGTCGCAGAAGGGGCAGCGGCGCGTGCACTTGTCGCCCATGATCATGAAGGTGGCCGTGCCTTTGCCGAAACACTCGCCGATGTTGGGGCAGCTGGCTTCTTCACACACCGTGTGCAGCTTGTGTTCGCGCAGGATGTTCTTGATCTCGTAGAAGCGGGTGCTGGGGCTGCCGGCCTTGACGCGTATCCAGTCGGGCTTCTTCAGCACCTCGGCGGCCACGACC
>JBBQMM010000177.1:0-8588 GCA_038328935.1 Burkholderiales bacterium | reverse complement strand
GCTGGCCGACGAAGTCGAGCACGAGGCAGCTCTCCTTGCCAGGCGCCAGGCGCAGGCCGCGGCCGATCTGCTGCTGGAACAGCACCGGGCTCTGCGTGGGCCGCAACAGCAACAGCGTGTCGACCATCGGCAGGTCGATGCTTTCGTTGTGGAGATCGACCGTCACCAGCGCGCACAGCTCACCATTGAGCAGGCGTTGTGGGGCCCGGCGGCGCTCGTCATTCGCGGTGGTCGATTGCGGTGTCGATGGCGCAGCCGTCAAGCCGCAGCCCGGCGGCTTCTACGGCGGCTGGATCACGCCCGAGCTGGTCGGCCCGTTCAAGGGCGAGCCTGGTAGTCAGGGCTGGTAGTGAGGGCGGGAGGGCGTGTGGTGAGGGCGGTAGTGAGGGCGGGTAGTGAGGGCGGGTATTGAGGGCGGGTATTGAGGGCTGGTATTGAGGGCTGGTATTGAGGGCATCATCCCGCCACTGAACCAAAACCCGCCAACACCCGCCAACACCCCACCCGGAGCGTGACGCCATGTCCCAGTTGTCGCCTGAAGAGATCAGCCAGTACCGCAGGCAGGGCTACGTGATACCCGGCTTTCGCCTGCCCGCGCCACGCGTGGCGGAGATGGTCACCGCGCTGGATGAACTGATCCGCCGCAACCCCGGCGTGCGTCCCGAGAAGCTGGTCTCGGCGCATCTGGAAGGCGGTGCCGAGGGCAACGCCGAGGGGGTGCGCGGCAGCCGGCAGTTCCTTCGCCTGGCGATGGAGCCGGCCATCATCGAGCTCGTCAGCGGCGTGATCGGTGAGGACATCGTGCTGTGGGGCTGCCATGTGTTCTGCAAACCCGCGGGCGACGGCTTCGAGACGCCCTGGCACCAGGACGGCCACTACTGGCCCATACGCCCCTTGGCCACCTGCACCGTCTGGCTGGCGCTGGAGCCGTCCACGCGCGCCAACGGTTGCCTGCGGGTGATACCGGGGTCGCACCGCGACAAGCAGCTGTTCGACCACCTGCACGAAGACCGCAACGACCTCACGCTCAACCAGCGCCTGGCGCCGCAGACCTTTGACGAGCAGAGCGCTGTCGACCTGGAACTGCAACCGGGCCAGATGTCGCTGCACGACGTCTACATGATCCACGGCGCCGCCGCCAACCGCTCGACGCAGCGGCGCACGGGTGTGGCGTTGCGCTACATGCCCAGCGCCTCGGTCTTCGAGCGCAACCTGCGGCCGGTGGACGGCCAGTCGGGTGTGCCGGTGAACTTTGCGCAGCGTCCGATCTGGCTGCTGCGCGGCGTGGACCGCAGCGGGCGCAACGACTTCACGGTCGGCCACCGGCAGTGAAGGCCACGGCGTTGCCGCCGGCTGTGCTGGCCGCCGCCGCCACGCTGTGCGGGCTGCTGGCCATCGCGTCGGCACCCTGGGCGCTGGCGCTGCCGGCGCTGAACTTCATCTTCAAACCACTGGCCACGCTGGCCATCATCGCCTTCGCCCTGCAGCGCGGCGCCGACCAGCCGCTGCCACGGCGCTGGGTGTTGACGGGCTTGTTCTGCTCGCTGGCCGGCGACGTGGCGCTGCTGTGGCCCCAGGCCGGGTTCCTGCCTGGGCTGGTGAGCTTCCTGCTCGCGCATCTTGCCTACCTGGTGGCTTACCTGACGGCCTTCACCCGCGTGCGTGCGCTGGCGTCGCATTGGCTGCCCTATGCCGTCTACGCCTTGGTGGCCGGTGGCGTGCTGTGGCAGCTGTGGCCGGGCGTACCGTCTGCACTGCGTGTGCCCGTGCTGCTGTACGTGGTGTGCCTGGCCGACATGGCCGCACAGGCTGCCGTCTTGTGGCGCAGCGGCGCACCACGCGGCGCGGTGCTGGCACTGGGCGGCGCACTGTTCGTGGCGAGCGACGCGCTGCTGGCCAGCAACCGTTTTGCATCACCGCTGCCGATGGCCAGCCTGTGGATCCTGTTGCCCTACTGGCTGGCGCAGTGGTGCATCGCCGCGTGGCTGGCGCCGCCAGCCTTGGGCAGCAGGCCAGGCGGGCCCTTCAACGTCCGACCCGGACAGCGCCCGTGAGCAACACCACCGCGCCGGCTCCACCCTCGGCGCCCACCCACTGGCCGGCGGTGCTGGCGGTGATGGCCGCGGGCCTGGCCGTGGCGCTGAACGTGGGCAAGGTGCCGGTGGCCCTGCCGCTGTTGCGCAGCGAGCTGGGCCTGAGCCTGGTGCAGGCCGGCTGGGTGTCTTCGATGCTCACCGCCGTGGCCGTTTTCAGCGCCGCCGCGGTGGGCATGTGGGTCGGACGCATCGGCGCCTTGCGCATGGTGCTGGCGGGCCTGCTGCTGTGCAGTGCGGCTTCATTGACGGCGGGCGTCGGCATCCAGACTTGGCCGCTGCTGATGGCCAGCCGCTTGCTGGAAGGTGTGGGCTTCATGGTCGTCGTGGTGGCCTGCCCGGCCCTCATCACTGCAGCCGCTGGTCCGGGCCAACGGCGCTTTGCACTCGGGCTGTGGAGCAGCTACATGCCCGCCGGCGCCAGCCTGGCCATCGCCAGCGCTCCCTGGCTGCTGCCGCGCACCGGCTGGCGCGGCCTGTGGCTGTTGACGGCAGCGGCCATGGTGGCCGCGGCGGCAGCGCTGTGGCTGCAGCGGCGCCACTTCGGCGGCTCGGTGTCGACCGCCGTGCCACGCAGCGCCAGCTTCCTGGGCCCCGTGAGGCAGACCTTGTCGCAGGCCCTGCCCTGGCTGCTGGCGCTGGCCTTTGGGGTGTGGGCGGCGCAGCACTTTGCACTCATCGTCTGGCTGCCCACCTATCTGCAGGAAGTGCGCGGCCTGGGCACCGCCACCGTGGCGCTGCTGACCAGCGCCATGCTCGTGGCCTGCGTGCCCGGCAACCTGCTGGGCGGCGTGCTGGTGCAGCGGGGCTGGCCCAGGGGCCTGCTGATAGCCGCCGCGCAGGCCTGCACCGGGCTCGGAGCCTGGGTCTACAGCAGCGAATCGCTGCCCGACGGCTGGCGCTATGCGGCCTGCGTGTGGGTGTCGTTTGCGGGCGGCCTGATACCAGCAGCCGTGATGACTTCGTCCAGCGTGCTGGCCCGTTCACCGCAGCAGGTGGGTACCTTGCAGGGGCTGTTCATGCAGGGTGCGCAGCTGGGGCAATTTGCTGGCACGCCGCTGATTGCCGCCGCAGTGGCCGCCAGCGGCCGCTGGAGCAGCGCGCTGTGGATCACCGTGCCGGCGGCGTTGATAGGGGTCGGTCTGGGGCTGGTGGCGCACCGGCTGGAGCAGCGCGGCGCGCACGGCTCGGCGGTGCCCGGCTGAAGACGCCGCACGGGCGCCGCCAGCTTCGCCCGTCCAGGCATCAGAGATCAGAAGGCCCGCGGCCGCACCCGAGTGCCACTATTTGTCGGCTTTGCGGTCACAGTGCCGCCCACATGCGCGCCAGTCGTCGAAAATCCTGCCTCAGTGTGCGAAAGACGCGGCCTGCGACGGAAGAAGCCGCGTCGGCCCGCGCCAGCAACCGTTCTGGTTGGCTTTCAGCCACCCCCTCACGAGCCCGATCACAACCATGCATGACACCCGGCCTCTGCTCATTGGCGTTTCGGCACGCATTTACTACCCGGGTTCGCAGGGCGCGCTGCCAGGCGTGTTCACGAAGACGCTGCACTACCTGGAACAGTCGGTGGCGCATTGGGTGTTGTCCGGCCACGCGATGGCAGTGATGGTGCCGGCCGTCACCCGCGACAGCCTGGTGCTGCGCAGCGACCTGGACCTGAACGACTACGCGCGCGCGCTCGACGGCCTGGTGCTGCAGGGCGGCAACGACGTGGCCCCCGAGTGCTACGGCCAGCAGCCTTTGCAAGCCGAGTGGGCAGGCGATGTGGTTCGTGACCGTTACGAGATGGAGCTCATCAACGCCTTCTTTGAGCAGGGCAAGCCGGTGTTCGGCATCTGCCGCGGCCTGCAACTCATCAACGTGATGTTCGGCGGCACGCTGTGGCAAGACATCGGCACCCAGGTGCCGGGCTCGCGCGCGCACCGCGAGCTGGGCCGCTACGAGAACCATTTCCACGAGGTGGTTTTCGAGCCCGGCTCGCGGCTCGCCCAGCTCTACCCCGGCGTCAGCTCCGCCGTCACCAACAGCATCCACCACCAGGGCATCGAGAGGCTGGCGTCGGGTTTTGCAGTCGAGGCACGCTGCCCCGAAGATGGCATGGTCGAAGCCATCCGCCGCAGCAGCGGCAGCTATGTCGCTGCCGTGCAGTGGCACCCCGAATTCCACGACAAAGGGGGTGCACACCACTTGGACGACAGCGCGCTGCTGCACGACTTTCTGCAGGCCTGCCGCGCTGCACGCACCCAGGCCGCTTGATCTTCCCATCTGCCGCGCGAGGGTCAATCGGTTGGCCGCAGCGCCGGGTAGCTCGCGCGGTTTGCTGCACACCTGCCGAAGCCAGGCGCCACGAAGCGCCGGCTTCAGGCGCCCGCCGGTCAGCTGCCGCGGCGGCGTGTGGCGGCGCCAGCAGCCACCAGCGCCAGCAACGCCAATGACAGTGCGCCAGGCTCAGGCACGTCGTTCGTGGGTACTGCAGACGTCAGCGTCAGGTGGAAGGGCTTGCCGTTGCGGTTGGGCGGCAGCACCAGCTGACCGGGCCCCAGATTGAACGCAAAGGGGTCGCCCGAGCTGGCCTGAGCCGCGCCAGCGTCGCCCTCGTTGTAGGTGGTTTCGGGCAACGTGACTTCCTGGGGTTGCACGAAGACCGGTTCGTTGGTGCACGGCTCCTCCACAGGCAGTTCGTCGACCGCATCTGCTGCCTCCAACTGGGGAATTTCGATGCTGCACCCGCTGCTCCAGTAGCCCGGAATGACCACCGTGCGGCCTGGCACCACGGTGGTCTGTGTCACGAGGGCGTCGCCCCTGGCGTAGGACGTCAACGTGTAGCTCAGCGTCACCGCCTCGCCGGCACCCAGCACGCCCAGGTCGAGCATGCGGTCGGCACCAAGCACGAAGCGGTTGGCTCCGGCGCCACCGTACAGGCTGGTGTCGCCGCTGCTGCTGAAAGCCAGTCCGCCGGCGTCGCTGCGCAACACGGCGGCGCTGCTGAAGCTCTTGCCGTTGCTGGTCAGGATGTCGAAGCTGATGCCGGCTTCAGCAAACTGGCCTCCCATGTAGGGCAGGTCCGTCAGCTCCAGCAGTCCCGGAGAAATGTGAAAGTCGAACACCGCGTTCTGCGCCGTGCTCTGGTCGTTGGTGATCGTCAGGTTGATGAAAAAGCTGCCCGTCACATCGAAGACGCCAAAACCCGAAGAGCGCGATCCGAAGACGCCATTGCTGCTGCCGTAGCTGTGCATGCCGCCGCCGCTGCCGATGTCGAAGGGGAACCGCAGCACGTCCACGAAGGCAGCGGGGCCCGAATTGGTGGCCACCAATGCATCGGAAACGCTGCCGTTGAGCAGCGAGTCAGCGCGCGCCGTCATCTCGTTGATGGCGATGATCTGCGCCTGCGCGGTGGCGGTCAGCGCCAGACCGGCCAGCGCGGCTGCTCCCAGTGCGGATCGAATGGCCAATGACGTGCGGGAAAGTGCAAGCATCGAGAACTCCTGTGGGTGAATGGGCCGGTCGGTGACGCTCGGTGGGGCCGCCAGCAGCGCGCCTGAACGGTGGCCCCGGCACGCGTCAAAGTCTAGGTTGCACCGCTGCCGAACACGGCTTCGTGGAGCCCCCCGGAGCGCGGGAGCAAAGCGCCACCGGCGGCCCTGCTTGGCAACCAACTGTTTCCGGGGCCGCTGCTGCGCCGGCTCCGCAGCCGGCGCAGACCACGCGAACATCGTCAAACTTCGGCGAACATCGGCAGGCACGGCCGGCACCCGTACAGCCTTGGCAGCGCCGACCTGGGTCAAAATCCGCGCATGGAAACACCCGGCAATCTCTTCTGCGTGGCCGCGCCCAGCGGCACCGGCAAGTCCAGCCTCGTGAAAGCCTTGCTCGAACTGGACTCGCGCCTGGCGGTGTCGGTGTCGCACACCACGCGTGCGCCGCGGGGGCAGGAGGTGGAGGGCCGCGAGTACCACTTCACCGACGAGGCCACCTTCAACGCCATGGTGGAACGAAACGAATTTTTCGAGTGGGCCCGCGTGCACGGTCATCTGTACGGCACCAGCCGCAAGGCGATTGAAGAACGGCTGGCGCGGGGCGAAGACGTGGTGCTGGAAATCGACTGGCAGGGCGCTTTGCAGATCAAGAAGCTGTTCGCGCATGCGGTGCTGATCTTCATCCTGCCGCCGAGCTGGGCCGAGCTGGCGCAGCGGCTTAACCGTCGCGGCGAAGACCCTGCTGAAGTCATCGGCCAGCGGCTGGCCAATGCCCGCATCGAAGTCGCTCAGGCTCGCAGCTTCGACTTCGTTATAATCAACAGCTTGTTCGAAACGGCGCTGTTCGACCTGAAGACGGTCGTTCACTCCCAGCGTTTGAAGTACGCTGCCCAGATGCGCAACCGTTCACACGTTTTTGCGGCGCTGGGCTTGGTTTGACTCCCGCGCTGAATCCCACGCTGATTTCCTCGTTAAATCTCCCCGCTGAAAAACAGCGCAGATCTGAAATCTGCGCCCCAGGCGGCGCACCCCACATAAAGGTTTCCTCAATGGCCCGCATCACCGTCGAAGACTGCCTGGAAAAGATCCCCAACCGCTTCCAGCTCGTGCTGGCTGCGACCTACCGCGCACGCATGCTCAGCCAGGGGCATGCGCCAAAGATCGAAACCAAGAACAAGCCCGGCGTGACTGCGCTGCGCGAGATCGCGGCTGGCGAGATCGGCATTGAGATGCTGCGCAAGGTACCGATCTGATCTGAACTCAGGGGCTGGGGCTCCGTCTTGTGGGTGCTTCGCCGCAGCGCCGCGACCACAACGTCAAGACCACGACGTCAAGACCACGACGTCAAGACCACAACGTCAAGATCACAGCGCCGAGACCCCAGTGCCACTCACCCAAGCGCCCCGCCTGCACGGCCGGGCGCTTTTTCGTTTGGGCTTCGGCAATGTCGTCTGGGGTTACCCGGCGCCAACTCAGCAGCATTTGCAAAGCACGCTAAATTCCGGGCATGGGTCTTCGATCACTGGCTGCTGAACTACTGCCCGCTGCACTGCAGGGCCTGCAGCGGACCATGGCCGTCCCGGCCGCGCTGGGCCCGGGCGACGAGGCCTCCACCTTCGCTGCATTGGCCGACAAGCTGGCCTACCTGTCCAAGTCCGACCTGAAGCAGGTGCGCGAGGCCTACAAGTTTGCCGACGAAGCCCATCTGGGGCAGTTTCGCGCCAGCGGCCAGCCCTACATCACGCACCCCATTGCCGTGGCCGGGCTGTGCGCCGACTGGAAGCTGGACGTGCAGGCCATCATGGCCGCGCTGATGCACGACACCATTGAAGACCAGGGCGTCACGAAGACCGAGTTGATCCAGAAATTCGGCGCCCCGACGGCCGATATGGTGGACGGCCTGACCAAGCTGGACAAACTGCACTTCAGCACGCGTGAAGAAAGCCAGGCCGAGAGCTTTCGCAAGATGCTGCTGGCGATGTCGCGCGATGTGCGCGTCATTCTCATCAAGCTGGCCGACCGGCTGCACAACATGCGCACCATGCAGTCCGTGGCGCCCTCCAAGCGTCATCGCATCGCGCTCGAGAAACTGGAAATCTACGCCCCCATCGCCCACCGCCTGGGTCTGAACCAGATCTACCGCGAACTGCAGGACCTTTGCTTCGAGCTCCTGCACCCGTGGCGCCACGCGGCACTGGCCAAGGCCGTGCAGCGCGCGCGCGGCCATCGGCGCGACATCGTGACGCGCATCCAGAAGGACATCGAGACCTCGTTTGCGCGGCAGAAGATCAAGATGCAGGTCAGCGGCCGCGAGAAAACCATCTACTCCATCTACCGCAAGATGCGTGACAAGCACGCCGGATTTGCGCAGGTGAGCGACATCTTCGGCTTTCGCATCGTGGTTGCGCAGCCGCTGGATTGCTACCTGGCGCTGGGCCTGCTGCACCAGTTGTACCAACCGGTGCCGGGGCGGTTCAAGGACTACATCGCCATCCCCAAGGGCAACGGCTATCAGAGCCTGCACACGACGCTGCTCAGCCCGCTGGGCACGGCCGTGGAGGTGCAGGTGCGCACCGAGGCGATGAACGCCGTGGCCGAAGCCGGCGTGGCTGCGCACTGGCTGTACAAGGTGGGCGAGAAGGGGCTGGACAAGCGGCTGTCCAGGGACGGCGCCAAAGGAAAGAGCAGTGGCGCCGACGAAGCCCAGCGCTTGTCGGCCATCTGGCTGCAAAGCCTGGTCGACATCCAGGAAGACACGCGCGACGCAACCGAGTTCCTGGAGCACGTGAAGTTCGACCTGTACCACGACGCGGTCTACGTCTTCACGCCGCGCAACAAGATCCTGGCCCTGCCGCGCGGCGCCACGTCGGTGGACTTTGCCTATGCCATCCACACCGACGTGGGCCAGCATGCCGTGGCCGCCAGGGTCAACGGCGAGCCCACCGCCTTGCGCACGCCGCTGAAGAGCGGCGACGTGGTGGAGATCATCACCGCCCCGGGTGCGCGGCCCAACCCGGGC
>JBBQMM010000176.1:0-8663 GCA_038328935.1 Burkholderiales bacterium | reverse complement strand
GCGACTCGAGCTTCGCCAGCGCCGCGGGCCGGCGCTCGCCGTGCTCGCGCAGCAGCGCCGCAACGATGGCTTCGCGGTCCTCGTCCGGCAGCTTCACGCGATACCGGAGCTGCTCATCGGCCGACCATGCGAAGTACTCCGGCCGAGCGACCATGACGGCACGGCGAAGTTCGGGCGACCAACGGTCGAGGTCGGTGGCCGATTCGGTGCTGGGTGTAGGAGTCACGAAGTCATTCTTTCATGGCCGGTGTGGGCAGCGTGCGGGTTCACGGCGTCGTGCTGAAGGCGAGACCGATGCGATGTCGGCGCCGTTTCGCGGTCACCGATCAAGAGGGGGGTTGACCGGAGATCGGCTGGGGGGACGATGGTTCGGCGGGCGCAACCCGCGACTCACCAACCACCCCCTCGAACCCAGACCATGCCCATTACCGCAGCTACCGAGTTGATCGCATCCGCGCTGCAACTGTCACTCGCCAAGCATTCAGGCCGCGCTATGCGGTCGAACTGACCGCCTCCGGCCCGTTGAATACGCCTCCGATCGAGCGGCAGCCATCGACCTTCACGGGACTCTCGTCACCTCGTTCAATCGCTGTGCGCAAACCAACTCAAGCGCCGGCAGCCAGACCACAACGCGGCTTCGGGCTTTCGTACACCTTCGCATGCACGGTGTGTGGCAAGACCTTCAAGCGCGATAAATACGATGCAACACTGAACCCACATAAGAACAAGCAAGGCTGGCCGTGTCCTGGCCGCGTGGGCTCCGTCAAGGCGACGTCGACATGACCAACGAAGTCCCCTCCTGCGTGAAGATCGATGCGAGGCTGTCGGCGCAGGTTTGGAACACGACTAGCTCAAAGCGACCGTCGGCTTTGAGAAGCTCCGGGCCGACATTGGTGGGCGTTGCTAACGATGGTTAACGCAATCTCACTTTTCAGTGGCGCCGGCGGTTTTTGCGAAGGAACCCGGCTGGCAGGTTGGAAGGTTCTATGCAGCGTTGAGGCTGACGACCACGCCTGCTTGACCTACGCCGCCAATTTCCCTCGCGTGCCGCTGTTTCGGGGCGACATCGGTCGCTTTCTGGTTGAGAAGCAGACTGGGGTGCCCGAAGTCGAGCAATTGCTCGTCAAAGGCGTGGACGTGGTCTATGGCGGGCCGCCATCCGCGATGATTTCGTATTTCAGGGTCGGTCCCGGGACGGCATCGATAAATTGCGGCCCTGGCGCGTCCCAGCCGGGCGCCTCCCAGCCCCCGCCATCGCGTGGGACTATGAACTGAAGGCTGGGATCCGAAGCCGGGAGGATGCGGCCGGCGCAACGGTCACGGGGCAGATATTCCTGTGCGATACGCTGGAGAATGGCGCGGGCTACGCGACGCATCTGGGCAGCGGCAACGTCATGGAAGAACTCCTGGCGATGATCTCGCGTCCATCGGCCAGGGAGTTCTTTGACCGGTTGATGGCGCCGGGACATGCCGAGGTCTGCGATACGTCGTGCCCGGACTGCCTGCGGAGCTACAGCAATCTCTCGTACCACAGCCTCCTCGATTGGCGGCTCGGCGTTGACATGGCGGCGCTGGCGCTTGATGCGAATGCCGCCATTTCGCTCTCCTCGCCGATGTGGCAGCGGGTCGCCAACGTCGCTGCACTGACGCTGGCGGCCGCCAGACCGGGCTACACCACGACCGGGCTTGCGGGGTTGCCCGCGGCGACCAATGGGGCTGATGTCATCTCGAACTTCATCGGAGCCGATACAGGCATGCTGTTGAGCGTTTGCGGCGTCGAGGCGCTCAGCTTTCCGCGGCGTGTTCCAAGCGGGAGATCGGCAACTGGTGTTCAGATTCCGCGACAAAGTCGGCGCGGGCGAGCACGAAGTAGAGCAGCGTCTGTTTCGAGCTGAGCGCATTGACTCGGTCGGCCCCAGGTTGTCAGTCGCAGAGTCCCTTTGTGCACCTGTGCAAGGTGGCGGACCTTCAGACGTTGGCACTGAGCACCCCGTTTGCGTGCCGCCCTGTTGATCAGCCAGGCGAACGATAATGGACGGTATGCACGCCAAGCCATCATTCTCGGTAGCACTCTTCGGTTGGCGTTGGCGCAAGCCATCCGACTGACCGAACTATTGCGCCCTCATGTGGCGCCTCAGACCTCCACCCAGCACGTCGCGCCGGCCACGCCAGCGACAGAAAGTGCGGGTATCAAAGCGGGTATGAAGTCTGGCTGTCGAACAAAACGCCCGGACAAATCAATAGGATAGAGCGCATATGCTGCTGATGATCGACAACTACGACAGCTTCACCTTCAACCTGGTGCAGTACTTCGGCGAACTGGGGCAAGAGGTGCGCGTGTTTCGCAACGACGAGATCACGCTGGAGGGCATAGCCGGGCTGCGGCCCGACCATCTGGTGCTCTCGCCCGGCCCCTGTTCACCCGCCGAGGCTGGCATCTGCGTGGCCGCCATCCAACACTTTGCCGGCAAACTGCCGCTGCTCGGGGTGTGCCTGGGCCACCAGGCGATCGGCGCTGCACTGGGCGGCAAGGTGGTGCGCGCGCAGGTGCAGATGCACGGCAAGGCCAGCGTCGTCGGCAACGACGGGCGCGGCGTCTACGCCGGGCTGCCGGAGCGGTTCTCGGTCATCCGCTATCACTCGCTGGCCATCGAACGCGACACGCTTCCGGCGGAGCTTGAAGTGACGTCCAGCTCCGAGGACGGCGAGATCATGGGTGTGCGCCACCGGGACTTGGCCGCCACGGCCACGCCGCTGGAAGGGGTGCAGTTCCATCCCGAGTCCATCCTCAGCGAGCATGGGCATGCGCTGCTGCAGAACTTCGTGCGCATGGGCGTGCACGCGGCTGTGGCCGCCGGATAGTGATCGGCTGTGGCCGCCGGATAGTGATCGGCTGTGGCCGCCGGATAGTGATCGGCTGTAGCCGCCGCATAGTGATCGGCTGTGGCCGCCGCATAGGCGTCGGCTGCGGACGCCCGGGTCTGACTCGGGCCTGATTCAGTTGGCCGGCCGGCCACCAAACACGTCCACCACCGCCTGCACGTCTGCAGCACCCACGGCGTGGCCGCTTCGCGTGGCAGGGTCCACGCATCGGCTGCGCAGCACGTCGGGCGCGATGCTGCCCAGCCCCCGGTACGCCAGCACCCGGGGCCGCGCGCCGCCGGCGGCCAGGGCCATCCGGGTTGACAGCGACTGACAGTGCACCGGGTTGTCGGCCTGCATCACTTCGCCGCCGGCGGGCGACACCAGCTCGAACATCGGCGCGCGCACCTGCCACAACTGCTGTTGCTGTATCAGCAGGGGCAGCCAGCGTTGCACATACAGCACCAGCAGGGCGCCGATGTGGATGCCGTCGGCATCGGGGTCGAACAGCAGCACCACCCGTTCATAGCGCAGCTGCCGCTGGCCGGCTGCGGCGTCGCTGCTGGGTGCTGCCGGCGCCACGCCCAGCGCCTGCGCCAGCAACTGGTATTGCGCGTGTTGCGCCACGCGCGCTGCCGGGGCTTGCCAGGCATTCAGCGGTTTGCCTTGCAGCGCCAGCACGGCCTGCGTGCGCTCGTTGCGCACCGCGCACACCGACGCCATGGCCGAGTCGCCTTCCACCAACAGCAGCTCGGCGCCGCTGCGGGCGCCATGGTCGCGGCAGTCCATCAGCTTGGCGTTGGCGGGGCGGTAGCGGGCGCTCATGGGTCGATTGTCGTGGCTGACTCCCGAATGTTGACTGCTGACCGCTGACCGCTGACCGCTGACCGCTGCTCCCTGACCGCTGACCGCTGCTCGCTGGCTCGGGTCTGGTTGCAGCCCCTGCGCCACTTTGCGGCCCACTCGATCCTCATCTGTCCCGGCACGCTCGGTACACTGCCGCGACTCCTTCGCCAAGCCGTGGTGCTGGCACCCCTTGCCCTCAACGAGCTGTGCTGCCATGCGTGTGATTGATCTCAGAAGCGACACCGTCACCCGCCCCACGCCCGCGATGCGCGCGGCCATGGCCGCCGCCGAAGTTGGCGACGACGTCTATGGCGAAGACCCGACTGTCAATGCACTGCAGCGGCAGGTGGCGGCGATGCTGGGCAAGGAGGCGGCCCTGTTCATGCCCACGGGCACGCAGAGCAACCTGTGTGGCCTGATGGCGCACTGTCAGCGGGGCGACGAGTACATCGTTGGCCAGATGGCGCACACCTACCGCTGGGAAGGCGGCGGCGCCGCCGTGCTGGGCAGCATCCAGCCGCAGCCGCTGCTGCAACAGGCCGACGGCAGCATCGCCCTGGCCGACCTCGAGGCGGCCATCAAGCCTGATGACGCGCATTACGCGCGCACGCGGCTGCTGGCGCTGGAGAACACCTGGGGCGGGCACGTGCTGCCGTTGCCTTATATCGAAGCAGCCTGTGCACTGGCCCACGGTCGAGGCCTGGCCACGCATCTGGATGGCGCGCGCGTCTTCAATGCCGCGGCGGCCATGGCTGGGCCGGCGGATCAAGCGCTGTTGGCCATCTGCAGGCCCTTCGACACGGTGTCGGTGTGTTTCAGCAAAGGGCTGGGTGCTCCCGCGGGCTCGGCACTGGCCGGCCCGCGCGAGCTGATGGTGCGTGCGAACCGCGTGCGCAAGATGCTGGGTGGCGGCATGCGCCAGGCCGGCGTGCTGGCGGCGGCTGCACAACACGCGCTGGACCATCACTTGTTGCGGCTGGCGCACGACCATGACCATGCCCGCCTGCTCGCTCAAGGCCTGCGCGCGCTGCGCGGCCTGACCGTTGCCGAGCCGCAGACCAATATCGTCTTCGTGGACCTGCCCGCAGACCAGGCCGTGTTGCTGCAGGCGCGGCTGCCTGTGCTTGGCGTGCTCGTCGGTGCCGTGTCTGGTGGCGCTGGGCCGGGGCTGGCGCGGTTGCGTCTGGTTACGCATCTGGACGTCAGCGGCGACGACGTGACCCAGGCCGTGGCGGCCTTCGCACAGGCGATGTAGACATCGGCCTGCAGCGATGAGCGCGGTGATCGCAAGATCGCAAGATCGCAAGAGGCGCGCATGCCAAACGCGATGAAAATACGGCCTGAAAAGGAAACACCATGCCCATCACGAACACCGAAGCGCTGACCCGCGTCATCGAGCACCGCGAAATCTTTCACGACGAGATGCTGGCGCTGATGCGCCGCATCATGAGCGGCGAGATGTCCCCGGTGATGATCGCCGCCTTCGCCATGGGCTTGCGCGTGAAGAAGGAGACGGTGGGCGAGATAGCAGCGGCGGCGCACGTGATGCGTGAGTTTGCGACGCCGGTGACGGTGACCGACCGCAGGCATCTGGTGGACATCGTGGGCACCGGCGGTGACGGCTCGCACACTTTCAACATCAGCACGGCCTCGATTTTCGTGGCGGCGGCGGCCGGCGCCCGGGTGGCCAAGCATGCCGGGCGCAGTGTGTCGTCCACATCGGGCTCGGCCGACGTGATGGAGTCGCTGGGCGCCAACATCATGCTCAGCCCGGAACAAGTGGCGCAGTGCCTGGACCAGACGGGCATCGCCTACATGTTTGCGCCCAACCACCACGCGGCCATGAAGCACGCGGCGCCCGTGCGCAAGGAGCTGGGCGTGCGCACCTTCTTCAACATCCTGGGCCCGTTGACCAACCCGGCCAATGCGCCCAACCAGTTGCTGGGGGTGTTCCACCCCGACCTGGTCGGCATCCTGGTCCGCGTGCTGCAACGCCTGGGCAGCGAGCATGTGATGGTGGTCTACGGCATGAATGGCATGGACGAGCTCTCGCTGTCCGGCGAAACGGCCGTCGGTGAACTGAAGGGTGGCGAGGTGCGTGAATACGTCGTGCACCCCAGCGACTTCGGCCTGCCGGTGTACGACTCGCGCGTGCTGAAGGTGGCGAACAAGGAAGAGTCGGTGCAGTGCATCCAGCGCGCGCTGGCCAACGAAGACGGACCCATTCGCGACGTCGTGCTGCTCAATGCCGGTGCGGCGCTTTACTGCGCTGGCGTGGCGCCCACGGTGATCGACGGTGTGCGCCGCGCCCGCGAAGCCGTGGCGAGCGGTGCCGCGATGGCCAAGCTGAACCAGTTTGTCAGCGCCACGCAGGCCTTTGCCGTAACGTGAATCACGAATGAGCCTCGTCAGCCTGCTGCAAGAGGCCAGCCGTGAGCAGGTGCTGTTTCTGCCCCGTGTGGAGTCGCACGAGGCCGGCGGCGCCATCGGCTTGATCAGTTTTGCGGTGGGCGTGGTGACCGCGCAGTGGACCTTTCCTGGTCACGAGGCGGTGGCGTGGGCCGCGCTGGGTGGTGTTTTTCTGGGCATGGTGCTTCACTGGCGCTGGAAAAAGGCTCATGCCGGCTGGCGTATCGACTTCAAGCGCCGCGTGGTCGAGCCGGTGGGCTTGCGGGGGCGGGCGCAGCCGATAGACGGCGAGGGCTGGTCGATCCAGGTCGCGCCGGGCGACAAACGCACCTGTGTGGCCATCGACCTGCGCCACGCCGACCGCGGCCGGGTGGCGAGGCTCATCGATGTGCCCACGCGCGGCAAGTCCGACACCTTCAACCTCGATCAACTGGCCGACCGGCTGGCGCTGCGGCTGCAGATTCCGCGCACGGGCCAGCGCCTGTAGCGGGCTGCCGCTGCATCACCGCCCAGCCTGGGGAAGTTACGCTTTTATGTCCGACATCCTGCAACGCATCGTTGCCGTCAAGCACACCGAATTGCAGGCCTTGCGGCTCCAGCGCAGCCTGGCCAGCCTGCGCGCCGACTGCGCGGCCTTGCCCGCTGAGTTGGCGCCCCGCGACTTTGAAGGTGCGCTGCGCAGCCGCATCAGTCAGGGCGCCGCCGCCGTGATTGCCGAGGTGAAGAAGGCCAGCCCCAGCAAGGGCGTGATACGCGCGGATTTCGTGCCGGCCCAGATTGCGCGGCAGTACGAGCGTGGCGGCGCGGCCTGCCTGAGCGTGCTGACCGACGAGTCGTTCTTTCAAGGTTCGGCGGCGTACCTGCAGCAGGCTCGCGCCGCTTGCGCGCTGCCGGTGCTGCGCAAAGATTTCATCGTTGACGAGTACCAGGTGGTGCAGGCGCGCGCCATGGGCGCCGACTGCATCCTGCTGATTGCCGCCTGTCTGGCTGACAGCGAGATGGCCGAGCTGGAGGCCTGCGCGCTGGGCCTGGGCATGGCGGTGCTGGTAGAGGTGCACGACGCTGCCGAACTCGAGCGCGCGCTGCGCCTGAAGACGCCGCTGCTGGGCATCAACAACCGCAACCTGCGCACCTTCGAGGTGTCGTTGCAAACCACGCTGGACTTGCTGCCGTCGGTTCCACCTGACCGTTTGCTGGTCACCGAGTCGGGCATTCTGGTCGCCGCTGACGTGAAGCGCATGCGCGCAGCAGGCGTGCATGCGTTTTTGGTGGGTGAGGCTCTCATGCGCGCCAGCGACCCGGGCGCGGCCCTGGCCGCCTTGTTTGCTTGAGCCCGGGCGACAACCGCCTGCGGCGCCCCCTGGCGCAGGAGCTGCAATCACTGCAGGCCAGCGACTGGTGGCCTTTGCTGTCACGCTGGCAGCGAAGCGCGGCCGGACAGTCGTTGCTGGCCGCAGTGGACGCGCGGGTGGCTTCTGGTGTGCCTGTCTATCCGCGTCAAGTCTTCCGGGCGCTGGAATTGACCCCGCGTGCCCAGGTTCGTGTCGTCATCCTGGGGCAGGACCCTTATCACGGTGCAGGGCAGGCCGAGGGGCTGGCCTTCTCGGTGCCTGAGGGGCAGCGCTGCCCGCCGAGCCTGCGCAACATTTTCAAGGAACTGCAGCGTGACCTGGGCCTGCCGCCGCCGGCATTGCGAACCAGCCTGGAGTCCTGGGCGCGCCAAGGGGTGTTGTTGCTGAACACCAGCCTGACTGTCGAAGAAGGCCAGGCGGCGAGCCACAGTCGCTTTGGTTGGCAGGCGCTCACTGACGATTTGGTCGAGGCCTTGTTTACCGCCGAGCAGGGTTGTGTTTTCATGTTGTGGGGCGCCCACGCGCAAGGCCGGCTTGCAGTCGATGTATGTGAGGGCAAGGTGGGTGAGGGCAGGGCGCGTTCGGGCGACCTGTGTCAGATCGACTTGCCCGAGCGTCAGTCGGCCCAGCGCCATCTGGTGCTGCGCAGCAACCACCCGTCACCGCTGTCGGCGATGCGTGGCCCGGAGCCCTTCATCGGTTGCGGTCACTTTGGAAGGGCCAACCGGTGGTTGGAGGCCCGGGGCAGCTTGGCCATTCGTTGGCAACTCGACCCTTCCTGAGCCCGTGCTACACTCACAGGCTCTCCGGAGGGGTGCCCGAGTGGCTAAAGGGGGCAGACTGTAAATCTGTTGGCTTACGCCTACGCTGGTTCGAATCCAGCCTCCTCCACCAGAGCAAGCCTGTGCACGGCAGTCACCGCAGGGGTGGTCCATGTGGGCAGGGCGTGGACTCAGGGCCGCGTCGCTGCGGGAGTAGTTCAATGGTAGAACCCTAGCCTTCCAAGCTAATGACGCGGGTTCGATTCCCGTCTCCCGCTCCAGATTCCTTTCACGGCGCCGGTCTTTGTGTTGGACATTTTTGGTTGATTTTTCGGTTACTTCGGTTGGTCTTTTGGTGTTCGTTGAAGTCGTCTTGTTTTAGTCGTTACCGGTTTGTTTGTGGTCTGCATGCAGCCCTGGCGCAATGCCCGCG
>JBBQMM010000175.1:0-8672 GCA_038328935.1 Burkholderiales bacterium | reverse complement strand
GAGCGGGGTCTGATGCGTCTGGATGAAATTGTCGATGTCAATCAACCAGGCTGGCAACCTCATCGCTTAGCGATGGCAACTGACGATGGCTGGCATACATCCCAGCAGGGCTACAATAACGGCGTGGCACCTGTACTATGGCCAGGCCGGCGCCGTTGACGAGGCAGCCGATGTTGCCGTCCAGGCTGATGTAGCTGAGGTCGAACTTGCTGGCTTCGACTTCGGCCGGGTCTTCTTCGTCCAGGTCGCGGTAGGCCACGATCTCGGGGTGGCGGAAGAGCGCGTTGCTGTCGAAGTTGAACTTCGCATCCAGCGCCTTGATGTTGCCCGGCTTGCCGTCAACGGAGCCTTCCAGGATCAGCGGGTTGATCTCGGCCAGCGAGGCGTCGGTGTCCACGTAGCAGGTGTAGAGCTTTTTCAGCACGTCCACCGCCTGCGCCTGGCTGGCCGCAGGCACGCCGATGCCGGCGGCCAGTTCCAACGCCTGGGCGTCGCTCAGGCCGACGAGCGGATCGATGAAGACCTTCAGGATCTTCTCGGGCGTGTTGTGCGCCACCTCCTCGATATCCATGCCGCCTTCCGAGCTGGCCATCATGGCCACCTTCTGCGTGGCGCGGTCGGTCAGCGCGGCGACGTAGTACTCTTTTTCGATGTCGGCGCCTTCTTCCACCAGCAGGCGCCGTACCTTCTGGCCTTCGGGGCCGGTCTGGTGGGTCTTCAGCTGCATGCCCAGGATCTGCTCGGCGATCGTTTTGACTTCATCCTGGCTACGGGCCAGCTTCACGCCGCCTCCCTTGCCGCGGCCGCCGGCGTGGATCTGGGCCTTGACCACCCAGACAGCGCCGCCCAGTTTCTGAGCCGCTTCCTGTGCCTCGCGGACGTTGAAGGCGGGGTAGCCTCTGGGCACGGGCACACCATGGGCGCGCAGCAGTTCCTTGGCTTGGTACTCATGGATCTTCATATTGGTTCCTGGCTCGCTCGGGGATGGGAGTTGGATGGTCTGGTGCATGCCGGCGCAGATGCAGGGCGAGCGCCGCCGTGGCTGTATCTGGTGAGCCCAAACGACCCGCACCCGCGGGCAGCCGGGAGTCGGGTGCCTGACGACGGTTTCGACAGCTCGCTCGTGCCGCTGCGAGCCGAGCACCACGCGCAGGCTGCCGCTGCGTCGCTGTGGCGGCACTTGGACAGGCGGGGATGCGCCGCAGCGATAAGGGTCATGTGGGATGTGCAGGCAGCGGGCAGGTGCCAATCGATGGCGGGCTGCGTGCGGCCGCTGTAACGAGGCGGCAGCTAATTTAGCATGCTGCCCTGCAGCAGAAGCTTACAGCGCGGCGGGCCGGACGCTGCTGCGCCGACACGAGCGCTGACTGCATCGTTGACAGCGCTGTTGATGCAGGCGGGCTGGCCTCAGTCGCGATCTTCAGCGCCGCGCACCACCCTGCGGACGACGTCGCTGTCGAAGCCTCTTGCGGTCAGGAACCGTGTCTGCCGCGCGCGTTCGGCCAGATCCTGGGTGGGCTCACCAAACCGCCGGCGCCACAGGTTTTGCGCCCGCTCGAACTCGGTGACCCTGGTCTGGCTGACGGTGTACGCCACCAGTTCCGAATCCAGCCCTTTGGCTCGCAACTGCTGCCGCAGACGGTGCTCGCCGTAGCGGCTGCTCTTGGATCGTGCCAGAGACTCGGCGGCGCGGGTGTCGCTCTGCAAACCCGCAGCGGCCAGGTCGTCCAGCACCTTTTCAACGTCGACCGTGGGCAGCGCTATGGCGGCGTCGGAGTCATCGGAAGTGGCTGCCACTGTGTTGCCGGCGCGGGCTGCGCTGCCCTTGCGCAGCGCCAAAGCTGCGTGGCGGAGCAGCTTGCTCCGAAGTTCGGCCCGTGAATGCTCTCGTTGCGAGAGGCATTGCAGTGCCTTGCCTTTCAACGAGAGTGAGCCGAAGGACATCTGGGTGCGGGCAATGCAGGCGTAGGCAATGCAGAGGCGGACAGTGCACAGGCGGGCAATGCGGATGCGGGAGCTGCAGATGCGGGCAATGCGGACGCGGGCAATGCGGACGCAGCCAACGCGGGTGCAGCCAACGCGAGTGCAGCCAACGCGGATGCAGCCAATGGGGACACGGCGCAGGAGCGTTGCAGGCCCTCGGGGTCGTCAGGCTTGAGGCGCGCCGCCCGTTTGCAATGGGATGCCCATGCTTTCGCGCACCTTGTTCTCGATCTCGCGCGCGACATCCGTGTTTTCGCGCAGGAACTCGCGCGCGTTGTCTTTGCCCTGGCCGATTTTTTCGCCGTTGTAGGCATACCAGGCGCCGCTCTTTTCAACCACATGGGCTGTCACGCCCATGTCGATGATCTCGCCTTCGCGGCTGATGCCTTCGCCGTAGAGGATGTCGAACTCGGCGGTCTTGAAGGGCGGGCTGACCTTGTTCTTGACGACCTTGACCTTCGTCTCGCTGCCGATGATCTCTTCACCCCTCTTGATATTGCCGGTGCGGCGGATATCCAGTCGCACCGAGGCGTAAAACTTCAGCGCGTTGCCGCCGGTGGTGGTTTCGGGGTTGCCGAACATGACGCCGATCTTCATGCGGATCTGGTTGATGAAGATGACCATGGTGTTGGTCTTCTTGATGGAGCCCGTCAACTTGCGCAGCGCCTGGCTCATCAGGCGCGCCTGCAGACCGGGCAGGCTGTCGCCCATTTCGCCTTCGAGTTCAGCCTTGGGCGTGAGGGCGGCCACCGAGTCGATGACGATGAGGTCGATGGACCCTGAGCGCACCAGCGCGTCGACGATTTCAAGCGCCTGCTCGCCGGTATCGGGTTGACTGATGAGCAACTCTTGCAGGTTGACACCGAGCTTTTGGGCGTACTGGATGTCCAGCGCGTGTTCAGCGTCGATGAAGGCTGCGGTGCCGCCGATCTTCTGCATCTCGGCAATGACTTGCAGAGTGAGGGTGGTCTTGCCTGAAGACTCGGGGCCGTAGATTTCAACCACGCGGCCGCGCGGCAGGCCGCCAACGCCCAGCGCGATGTCCAGACCGAGCGAACCGGTGGAGACCACCTGGATGTCTTCGATCACTTCGCCTTCACCCAGACGCATGATCGACCCCTTGCCGAACTGCTTCTCGATTTGAGCCAGCGCGGCCTGCAGGGCCTTTGCCTTTTCGGTATTCAGTGCTTTGACGGGTGCATCCATGGGCTTCTCCTGAGTTGGACCAGATTATGCGGCAAAAGCTGGATATGCGTACAGTCCTTTTGGGGTAACTCCTTGGGGGTGGCCCGAAGCGGGGAGAGTCCAATGCAAAGGGCTGGCCAAGCTTCTGAAGCTTTGGGAATTGGCAGTGGCGTGCGAGTCATGGGCGCGGTTGCCCGGCTCATTCAAAGCGGTGATGGGTTGCAGGCCCATGCAAAGGAGAAATGAAGATGCGCATCCTCGTTGCTGAAGATGATCAGGTGCTCGCCGATGGTCTGTTGCGGTCGTTGCGAGCCTCGGGCTATGCGGTCGACCAGGTCGGCACGGGTACCGAGGCCGACGCGGCGCTGGCTGCGCATGAGTTCGACCTCGTGATCCTCGACCTGGGGCTGCCCAAGATGCACGGCTTCGAGGTGCTGCGCAAGTTGCGTGGCCGCGGCATCAGCGTGCCCGTGCTGATATTGACGGCTGCCGATAGCGTGGAGCAACGTGTCAAGGGCTTGGACCTCGGCGCCGATGACTACATGGCCAAGCCGTTTGCGTTGCAGGAGCTGGAAGCGCGTGTGCGGGCGCTCACGCGGCGCGGGCTGGGCACGGCATCGAGCCTGCTCAAGCACGGACCGCTGACTTTCGATGCCACCGGGCGCGTGGCTTATCTGAATGACCAGATGGTCGAGTTGTCGGCGCGCGAGCTCAGCCTGCTGGAGGTGCTGCTGCAGCGTTCTGGGCGTCTGGTCAGCAAGGACCAGTTGGTGGAGCGCTTGTGCGAGTGGGGCGAAGAGGTCAGCAACAATGCCATCGAGGTCTACATCCACCGCCTGCGCAAGAAGATTGAACAAGGCCCCGTCCGCATTGCCACCGTTCGCGGTCTGGGCTACTGCCTCGAGAAGATCGCTGCCTGAAAAGGCGCTGGCTCGGCCAGCGCCGCCTATGCCTGAGATGGCGCTGGCTCGGCCGGCGCCGCCACTGTCTGTGCGCAAGGCATGTTGAAGGCCCCGCCAGCACCGCCGCCACCCGTGCACCGGGTGCAGCGTTCGCTGTTCGGCGAGATCCTGGACTGGATGCTGGCGCCGCTGCTGGTGCTGTGGCCGATGAGCCTGGGCCTGACCTGGGTGGTTGCACAGTCCATCGCCAGCGGTCCCTTCGACCGTGAGCTGGCAGACGTGGCGCTGGCGCTGGCGCGTCAGGCCACCGAGCTGGAGGCCAGCGGCCTGGCCGACAGCCTGACAGGGCGCCAGCAGATGCAGCGCACCGCCGAGCAACTGGTGCACAACGACGACGGCGACGAGGACCGCGTCTACTTCCAGGTGCTGGGTCGCAAGGGCGAGTTGCTGGCTGGCGACGCCTCATTGACGGTGCCAGTCGACGTTTTCAGCAGGCCGCCCGGGCAGGGTGTGGCCTATCGCGACGATGTGTTGGGTGAAGAGCCGGTGCGGGTGGCCTATGTGTGGCTGAGCGGCCCACTGGGCGATTCGGAACCCCAGTCGGAGTCCGATGCCTTGGTGCAGGTCGCCGAGACCATGGGCAGGCGCTCTTTGCTCGCCACAGAAATCATCAAGGGTGTGATCCTGCCGCAGTTCGTGATCCTGCCGGTCGCGGTGGTGCTGGTGTGGTTCGCGCTGGCGCGCGGCATTCAGCCGCTGGCCGAGTTGCAGCAGCGCATCAGGCGGCGCCAGGTCACGGATCTGAGCCCGATAGACGATGGCAACGTGCCTGACGAGGTGGCGCCCCTGGTGGCGGCCATCAACGATCTTCTGCTGCGGCTGGACGCCAGCATCGCCACCCAGCGGCACTTCCTGGCCGATGCCGCCCATCAACTGAAGACGCCGCTGGCCGGCCTGCGCACCCAGGCTGAAGTGGCGGCTCGGGAAATCGAATCGGGGCAGACCGACCCTGCTCTGTTGCGCCATTCCCTGTTGCAGATTGCGTTGTCGTCACAGCGTGCGGCCCATATGGTCAACCAGCTGCTGGCCATGGCGCGGGCCGAGGACGGTGGCGAGGTGCTGCGGCGCGTGCCGCTGGACCTGGCGGTGATGACGCGCGCGGTGGTGCGGGACTTCGTCTCGAATGCCTTCGAGCGCCGTATCGACCTCGGCTACGAGGGCCCGGAAGGCGCAGCACCGTTGCGGCTGCTGGGCGAACCCGTGCTGTTGTCGGAGTTGATCCGCAATCTGGTGGACAACGCGCTGCGCTACACGCCAGCCGGCGGCACCATCACGGCGCGTGTGTTGCCCGACCCGTTTGGCCAGATGGTGGTGTTGCAGGTGGAAGACACCGGGCCGGGCATTGCGCCCGCAGAGCGCGAGGCGGTGTTCAGGCCGTTTTATCGGTCGACAGAAGTCCAGGTGGATGGCAGCGGACTGGGCCTGGCCATCGTGCTGGAAATTGCCCAGCGCCACGGTGCGGAGGTTGAGCTGACGGATGCCCGGCCCCGCAGCGGCGAAACGGAACACCTGCCGGGTGCCCTGTTCACGGTGCGGTTTGCAGCGCTGCCGGCGGCGGGATCAGCTGCTTGAGGGTGCTGCCAGCCTGCGTGGTGGCACGGTCTTGAGTGGCTGCGCTGCAGGCGGTAACTTGAATGGGCGCGCTGCAGGCGCGGTCTTGAGCGGCCGCGCTGCACGCGGTAACTTGAATGGCCGCGCTGCACGCCCTGTCTCGAGCGGCCGCGCTGCACGCGCTGTCAGGACTGCATCAACCGGCGGCTGCGCGCCACCGACATCAGGATGCCCAGCCCGAGCCCGAGCGACACCATCGCGGTGCCGCCATAGCTGACAAATGGAAGTGGCACACCCACCACCGGCAGGATGCCGCTGACCATACCCATGTTCACGAAGGCGTAGCTGAAGAAGCCCATCGTCACCGCGCCTGCCAGCAGCCGCGTAAAGACCGTGGGTGCGGCGGCAGCGATCATCAGACCGCGGTAGATCAGGAAGATGAAGGCCAGCAGCAGCAGCACCACGCCAGCCAGGCCGAACTCCTCGCTGAAGGCAGCAAAGATGAAGTCCGTGGTGCGTTCGGGTATGAATTCGAGGTGCGTCTGGGTGCCTTGCATGAAGCCCTTGCCTGCCAGGCCCCCGGAGCCGATGGCAATCATGCCCTGCAGAATGTGGAAGCCCTTGCCCAAGGGGTCGCGGGTGGGGTCGAGCAGGGTGCAGACACGGTGCTGCTGGTATTCGCGCAGCAACGGCCAGCGCACGCCCGGCTCGCAGATGAGGTCCGCGCTCAGCACCACCGCGGCAATGCCCACCAGGCCCAGCACCAGCACCGGGATGACCAGCTTCCAGGACAGGCCGGCAAAGAACAACACGTAGACGCCGCTGGCCAGGATCAGCAGCGCGGTGCCCAGGTCGGGCTGCTTGATGACCACGGCCACGGGCACCAGCAGCAGCAGCGTGGCGATGACGAAGTCCGAGGCCGTGCGCCGGCCCTCGCGCTTCTGGAACCACCAGGCCAGCATCAACGGCATCGCGATCTTCAGGATCTCGCTGGGCTGAATGACCAGGGGCCCCAGCGCCAGCCATCGGGTGGCGCCTTTGCGTGTGATGCCGAACACGGCCGTGGCCACCAGCAACGCCACCCCTACCAGGTACAGCGGCACGGCCAGCTGCTGCAGCCTTTGCGGCGGTATCTGTGCCACGAAGAACAGCACCGCCAGTGCCAGCAGCATGTTGCGTCCATGGTCCTTGAACCGGGTGCCGTGGTCGTAGCCGGCGGAGTACATGGCCACCAGGCCGATGGCGGCCAGCAACATTATGGCCAGCAGCAGCGGCCAATCGAAGCCGCGCAGCAGGGTGCGAACGTGCCGCCAGCGTGAAGGTTGGTCGAATCTGCTGGCCATGGCTGGATCAGCGTGCGGTGGGGGCCGGTGCGGCAGCCAGCACGGCCGCGCTGCGCGGCAGTGTCAGCGCAGCCGCCGGGCCCGCGCCCGCGGGCGCCACCAGGGGCACGTCGATGGCCGTGCGCGGCGTGCCCACGGGCGCGCCGGATTTGCCTTCGCGCGTGAGTGCCATGTCTTCTTCACTGGGATACTGGCCCAGCAGCAGATAGTCGAACACGCGCCGCGCGATGGGCGCCGCGGCCTGGGAACCGAAGCCCGCGTTTTCAACCACCACCGCCAGCACCACGGTAGGCGCGTCGATGGGCGCAGCGGCGATGTACAGCGAATGGTCTCGCTTGTGCTCTTCCAGTTTGCTGGCGTCGTAACGCTGGTTCTGTTTCACGCCTACCGCTTGTGCGGTGCCGGTCTTGCCACCGCTGGCGTAGGCGGAGCCCAGGAAGACACGGGTCGCTGTGCCTTCCTGCGTCACGCCGTGCAGCGCGCGGCGGATCAGCTCGGTGTGTTCGGGCTTGTGGGGCAGCGGGTCCATCGTGGCGCCCGCCACCGTGCGCACCGGGCCGCCCGCCGCGGCCTCCACTTCGCGCACCAGTCGCGGTTTGAAGCGCAGGCCGCCGGAAACGAGCGTGGCCGTGGCCTGCGCCATCTGCAGCATGGTGAAGTTGTTGTAGCCCTGCCCGATGCCCAGCGAAATGGTCTCACCCGCGTACCAGCGCTGCTGCTCTGCGGTCTTGTAGTAGCGCCGTTTCCACGCGGTTGAGGGCAGCACGCCCGTTGCTTCACCTTCCAGATCGAGGCCGGTCTTGACGCCCAGGCCGAAGGGCTGAAGCTGATCGTGCATCAGGTCCACGCCCATCTCGTTGGCCAGCGAGTAGTAGTAGACGTTGCTGCTCTTGATGATCGAGCGCGCCATGTCCACCGGCCCCACACCGCGGTCGCCGTGGCTGCGGAAGGTGTGGTTGCCGAACTGAAAGGTACCGCCGTCGTTGATGATGGTGTTCGGGCCGCGCTTGCCTGACACCAGTGCCGCCATCGCCATGAAGGGCTTGAAGGTGGAGCCCGGTGGGTAGGTGCCCTTGAGCGCGCGGTTGAGCAGCGGCCGATCAATGCTCTCGTTCAGTTCGCGCCAGCTCTCGACATCGATGCCGTCGACAAACAGGTTGGGATCGAAAGTGGGCTTGCTGACAAAGGCCAGCACCTCGCCAGACCGGGGGTCCAGCGCCACCAGCGCGCCGCGGCGGTTGCCGAACATCGACTCCACCAGCGCCTGCAGCCGGATGTCCACCGACAGCACCAGCTTGTCGCCATTGAGTGCCGGCGTGGTGCTGATGCGGCGCACGGCGCGGCCGGCGGCGCTGGTCTCCACCTCTTCGAAACCGGCCGTGCCATGCAGCTCGCGCTCGTAACTTTGCTCGATGCCCAGCTTGCCGATGTATTCGGTGCCTTTGTAGTTGCCCTGGTCGGCCTCTTCCCAGTCCTCCATGGCCTTCTTCTCGGCCGGGTTGATGCGGCCGATGTAGCCCAACAGGTGCGCGCCCACCTCGCCCAGCGGGTAGCTGCGAAACAGTCGCGCCTTGATTTCCACGCCCGGGAAGCGATAGCGCTGGGCCGTGAAGCGGGCCACCTCTTCATCGCTGAGCCGCGTGCGTAT
>JBBQMM010000174.1:0-8675 GCA_038328935.1 Burkholderiales bacterium | reverse complement strand
TGCGCGCGGGGGGGCGGCTGGGCCGGGTGGCGTTGACGGGGGCGCGGGGTCGCTCAGGGTCATCAACGCAGCCAGCAGTTCATTCATCAACCGGCTCTTGCCCAGGCCCGCTTCGCCTTGCAACAGCACGGCCTGCGGCTGCTCCCAGGCCTGCATCGTGGCGGCCCACTCGTGGTGGCGGCCTACCATTTGCGGTGGGCGCTTCAGGCTCAGCGGCAATGCAAGGCGCGCTGCCTGGCCTGTTGCTGCGGGGGTGATCGCGACCGCGGGTGCGACCGCGGGTGCGACCGCGGATGCGACCACATAGGGGACTGCATATGGGACCGCGGGTGCGACAGGATGTGCTACCGGATGTGCTACCGGATGTGCGACCGGTTGTGTGACCGGATGTGCGACCGGTTGTGTGACCGGATGTGCGGCCGTTTGTGCACCGTCGGCGCCCCCGGCGCCGCTGCCCCGCCGCAGCAGGCTGGCCAGTTGCTCACTGGCAGCGGCCGGGCGGCTGCCCAGCCGGGCGGCCAGCTGATCGACCAGCGTCTGGTAGGCCTGCAGCCCGGCTGCCGGCTCGCTGCGCAGGTAGTGCACGCGCATCAGCGCCTGGTGGTGCGCCTCTTCTTGCGGGTCCAGCGCCAGCAGCGCCCGTGCGTGCTGCAGCGCGGCGTCCAGATCACCGTCGGTTTCCGCCAGGCTCAAGGCCTGCTGCAGCGGCTGCACCTGCGCCCATCGTGCGGCGTGCCGCTGGTGCTGCAACCACTGGCCCCATTCACTGCCGTCGGCGGCTTCGTCGGCCAGCAGCACAGCGCCGGGGGCTGCGGGCTCCAGCACCACGTCGGCCGCGAGGCGCAAGTGATCGTTGCCCGCCAGCAGTTCGGTGCCCAGCGCTTGTCGAAACCGCAGCAGTTGCTGGCGCAGGTTCTGCCTCGGGTTGGGCGCGTCGGGCCACAGCCATTGCGCCGCGCGTTCGCGGCTGATGCCGGGCTCCAGCGCCGCCAGGGCCACCAGCGCTGCAGCGCGGCCCCGCAGCGGCAGCGGCGCGCTACCGGTGGCGGCCACGCTGGCGCTACCGCGAAGTTGGAGCCGCAGCGGGTGGCGCGGCGGAGGCGCAGCCGGAGTTGCCGGCGCGGCCGGGGACGGGCCTGGTCGAGTGCCTGATCGCTTGAGCCTGGGCGCGGGTTTGGGCTTCATCGCCTGCACATCATCGCGCAAGCGCCGGCGTCAGCGGTGCGGGCTGTAACAGCAGTCATGGGCGCCAGCATGGCGCATGCGGCGTCACGCAGGCGTCACGCTCTGGCTCCGGGTGCTGCGTTGTGCCGGGCTGTGCCACGCTCAGGCAAGGGGCTGGCCCGGCCGCGGCTGCTGGCTGCGCAGCGCGCGGTCTGTGGCACAGTGCGCGCATGAATGCCTTCGCTCAGGCCCCGTCCAAAACCCACACCGTGCAAGGCGCCTGCCCGCACGACTGCCCCGACACCTGTGCCTTGCACATCACCGTGCAAGACGGCCGCGTCACCCGCGTGGCCGGCGACCCCGACCACCCGCCCACGCACGGGGCCTTGTGCACCAAGGTCAGCCGCTACGCCGAGCGCACCTACCACCCGGACCGCGTGCTCACGCCGATGAAGCGCGTCGGCCGCAAGGGCGAAGGGCGCTTCGAGCCGGTCAGCTGGGACGAGGCGCTGGACGACATCGCCAGCCGTCTGCAGGCCATTGCCGCGCGCGACCCGCAAGCGGTGCTGCCCTACAGCTACGCCGGCACCATGGGCCTGGTGCAGGGCGAGGGCATGGCGGCCCGCTTCTTTCACAGGCTGGGGGCCAGCCTGCTGGACCGCACCATCTGCAGCCAGGCCGGCGGCGATGCGCTCGTTGCCACCTACGGCGCCAAGGTGGGCATGCATGTCGAGCAGTTCGCGCACAGCCGGCTGATCCTGATCTGGGGCAGCAACCCCATCACCAGCAGCGTGCATTTTTGGAACTTTGCGCAGCAGGCCAAGCGGGCGGGTGCGCGGCTCGTCTGCATCGACCCGCGCCGCACCGAAACGGCCGAGAAATGCCATCAGCACATCGCACTGCTGCCGGGCACCGATGGCGCTCTGGCGCTCGGGCTGATGCACGAGCTGATCCAGCAAGACCTGCTCGACCACGACTACCTGGCGCAACACGTCGACGGCTGGCCGGCACTGCGTGAACGTGCCCTGCAGTGGCCGGCCGAGCGTGCCGCCGCCACCTGCGGCATCACGCCTGACGAAGTGCGCGCGCTGGCGCGCGAGTACGGCAGCACGAAGCCCGCCGCCATCCGCCTGAACTACGGCATGCAACGGGTGCGCGGCGGCGGCAACGCGGCGCGGCTGGTGGCGCTGCTGCCGTGCTTGACAGGGGCCTGGCGTCAGCCCGCCGGGGGCCTGCTGCTGTCGGCGTCGGGCTGGTTCCGCAACGCCCGGAACGATGCCTGGTTGCAGCGCCCGGACCTGCTGAGCCACACCCTGGGCACGCGCCGGCCGCGCACCATCAACATGAGCACCATCGGCGACGAGTTGCTGCGCGCGTCGTCACCTGCGTCGTCATCCACGTCGTCATCCACGTCATCCCCCGGGTTAGGCCCGCGCGTCGAGGCCGTGGTGGTCTACAACAGCAACCCGGTGGCGGTGGCCCCCGACAGCCGCAAGGTGGCCGCCGGTTTTGCGCGCGACGATCTGTTCACGGTGGTGCTGGAGCACTTTCTCACTGACACCGCCGACCATGCCGATTACGTGCTGCCCGCCACCACGCAGCTGGAGCACTGGGACGCCCACATGTCCTACGGCCACCCCTACGCCATGCTGAACCGGCCGGCCATCGCACCAGTGGGGCAGGCGCGGTCCAACGCCGACATCTTTCGTGCCCTGGCGCGCCGCATGGGCTTCACCGAACCCTGTTTCGAAGACAGCGACGAGACCATGGCGCGCGGTGCCTTCAAGGCCGAAGCGGTGGACCTGCAAGCGCTTTTCGACCGCGGCTGGAGCCGCTTGACCGTGCCCGATGCACCCTTTGCGAACGGCGGCTTCCCCACGCCCGATGGCAAGGCGCGCGCTGCGCAGGCGCCGGGCATGGCCATCGGCCCGTTCGAAGCGGCTGCCCTGGGCGTGCCCGACCATGTGCCGAACTACGAAAGTGTGCAGTCTTCACCCGAACTGGCGCAGCGCTACCCGCTGGCCATGATCTCGCCGCCGGCACGGCACTTTCTCAATTCCACTTTCGTCAACGTGTCTAGCCTGCGCGCCGCGCAGCGGGAGCCGCTGCTGGAGATGCACCCGCAGGATGCGGCGGCGCGTGGCATTGCCAATGGCAGCACCGTGCGCGTCTTCAACGACCGCGGCGAATACCGCTGCAAGGCCGACATCAACGAACGTGCCCGACCGGGCGTCGTCAACGGCCTGGGCGTGTGGTGGCGCAAGTACGGCCTGGCCGGCACCAACGTCAACGAACTCACGCACCAGCGGCTGACGGACATCGGCCGCGCGCCGACGTTCTACGACTGCCTGGTGGACGTGCAGCTTGCCTGAGCGTGGGCCAGCGCAGCTTGGTGTCACCTTGCTGCCTGGCGCCGCCCGGCCGCCTGGCGCGCCCGTGCCAGCCCGGCGACGACGGCGGCTGCTGATGGCTGGCGCTGGCCTCATCGGCACGCTGGCGCTGGCTGCTGGCGCCGTTTGCCTGGGCAGCGGCTGCAGCGCGCTGGGTTACTACGCCCAGGCCGTCAACGGCCACCTGGACCTGCTGCAGCGCGCGCGCCCGGCTGCAGAGGTGATGGCGGCCACCGACACCACGCCCGCGCTGCGCGAGCGCCTGGCACTCAGCCAGCGCATGCGCGACTTTGCGGTGGCTGAACTGAAGCTGCCCGACAACAACAGCTACCGGCGTTTCTCGGACCTGGCGCGCAGCGCTGCGGTGTGGAACGTGGTGGCCACGCCCGAGCTCGGTCTGACGCTGAAGACCTGGTGCTTTCCGGTGCTGGGTTGTGTGGGTTATCGGGGCTACTACAGCCGCGAAGCGGCCGATGCCCTGGCCACCGAACTGCAGCAACAGGGCTACGAGACCCGGGTCTACGGCGTTCCCGCCTACAGCACGCTGGGCTACAGCAACTGGGTGGGTGGCGACCCCTTGCTCAACACCTTCATCCACTGGCCCGACGCCGAACTGGCCAAGCTGATCTTCCACGAACTCTCGCACCAGGTGGCCTACGCCGACGACGACACCACCTTCAACGAGAGTTTTGCGACCGCGGTGGAACGTATCGGTGGCCGGCGCTGGCTGCAGCAGCAGCCACAGGGCGGAGAGGCGCTGCGGCTGCTGGCGCAACATGAACAGCGCCAGCAGGACTTTCGCGAACTGACGCAGCGCTACCGCAGTGAACTTCAGGCCCTGTATGGCAGCAGCAGCAGCGACGAAGACAAGCGCCGGCGCAAGGCCGAGTTGATGAGCCGCTTGCGCGGCGAATACGACGTGCTGAAGGCCGAGCGCTGGGCAGGTTACGCCGGTTACGACCCCTGGTTTGCCAGCGCCAACAATGCCTTCTTTGCCGTGCTGGCGGCTTACAACGAACTGGTGCCCGAATTCGAGCGCCTGCATGCCCAGCAGGGCAGCGACTTCGTGCGCTTCTACGCCGAAGTGCGCCGCCTGGCCGCGCTGCCCAAAGACCAGCGCCGTGCTGCCCTTGCGGCGCTGCGCTGACCCCACACGCACTGAAGGAGACTGCACACCATGGCCGAGATCAACATCCGCCGCGAACACAGCCTGGGCCTGGCCAAGGCGCGCAAGATGGCATGGAGCTGGGCCGAACAAGTCGAGGCCAAGCTGCAGATGGAGTGCACCGTGATCGAGGGGCAGACCAGCGATACGGTGGAATTCACGCGCAGCGGCGTCAGTGGCCGCCTGATCGTGGCCGCCGACCATTTCGATCTGGAAGCGAAGCTGGGCTTCCTGCTCGGCGCCTTCAGCAAGACCATCGAGACCGAAATAACGAAAAATCTGGACGGCATGCTGGCCGAGGCCAGCAGCGCCGGCAAGCCGGCTGCGGCGGTGAAGGTTGCGTCCAGGAAGGCTGCCGCGCCGAAGAAGCCGGCGCGCAAGTAGTCGTTTCGGATAGGCGTTTCGAAAAAGACGTTTCGAAAAGACGCGTCGCAAAGATGCTTCGAAAGGACGCTTCGAAAAAGCGCCTTGAAAGGACGATTCGAAAGTGGCGTGCCGGGCGGACTCCACCAGCCGAAACTTCAGTTCGGCGGCAGGTAGCCCACGGGGATGTCGGCGTAGCCCAGGCCGGTGGTCTCGCCCAGCAGGTTGAGCTTGCTCAACGAGGTCTCGCGTCGGTGGCCCTTGCGCTGGTAGAGCTTGTCGCGTGCGCGCAGCGGCAGGTCGGTCAGGTTGATGACGTTGCGCGCCACCAGGGTGTCGACCAGATCTTCAAGTACGCGCACGAAGTCGGCGTCAAGCTCGGTGAAGCGGTCGCCAGCAGCCTCCGGCTCGGATAGACGGTTGCCAGCGGCCTCCGGCTCGGACCAACGGTTGCCAGCAGCGACCGTGTGGGGCCGGCCCAGGAACGACAGCACCTCGGGTGCGTCGTCGGGCAGGTGCTCCTGCGCATCGGGCTCGGGCAGGCGGTGCAGGCTGAGCAGTTGGCCAAAGATGTCGCGTCGGGCGTAGGGCATGGTGGCTTGACTGTAGACAGGCTGCACGGCACTGGATCGGTGCAAAAGCGCGGTAGCCGGCCCCTTTTCCTGCCGCAGGCATTGCAGCGCCCGAGTGCAACCCGGAGTCGCCTGGGTGATGATGCGGGCTTCTCTTGCTGCGCTACGAACCCCGATGAACCTTCACGCCACCACTTCCCGCCAGATCTCGACCTGTGCCCTGGCTCTGGCCTGCGCCTGGGCCGGTTTGCTGGCGGGCCCGCCGGCCATGGCCCAGACCGCTGGCACTGGCGCCAAGGCGGGTGCATCGGCGGGTGCATCAATAAGCTGCCCGCCCTTGTTGCAGCACAGTTTCCCGCGCCTGCAAGACGACAAGCCGCAGCCGCTGTGCCAATACGCCGGCAAGGTGCTGCTGGTGGTCAACACCGCCAGCTTCTGCGGCTACACGCCGCAGTACGAAGGGCTGGAGGCGCTGCACTCGCGTTATGCGGCGCGCGGCCTGGTGGTGATGGGTTTTCCGTCCAACGACTTCAATCAGGAGGCGGCTGACGCGAAGCAGATCGCCGAGCTGTGCTTCAACACCTACGGCGTGAAGTTCCCGATGTTTGCCAGCTCGTCGGTGAAGGGCGCTTCAGCCAACCCGCTTTTCGGCCAGCTGACGCGGGCCACCGGCAAGGCGCCCGCCTGGAACTTCAACAAATACCTGGTCGGGCGCGACGGTGTGCCCGTGGCGCACTACGGCAGCAGCACCGCACCCGACAGCGCCACACTGGTGGCTGCGATAGAAAAAGCACTGGCTGTGCGCTGACCTTGCGAGGACCTTGCGAGGACCTTGCGAGGACCTTGCACGGACCCTGCACGGACCGTGCGCCTAGCGTTCCGGCGCAGTCGCAGCGCGCCGCTGGCGCGTCAGCCGGTCGGCTACTGCAGCGACTCGATGAGCTCGACGTATTCCTTCATCGCTTCGGTCTTGCCCTTGCCCTTGACTGCTGCCCAGGCGTCGTACTTGGCGCGGCCCACCATGTCGGTGAAGCCCGGGCGCTTGCCCTCCACGTCGCCCTCGGTGGCCTGCTTGTACAGCGAGTAGATCATCAGCAGCGTCTTGTTGTCGGGCTTTTCCGGCAACTGCTTGCTGGCGGCGACGGCGGCTTCAAAGGCGGCTTTGGTGGTGGCCATGGCGGTGGTCCTCTGGGGCTGTGAACGGGGGTGGACGCTGGGTGAAACTCAGCGCTTGACGCTGACCATGTTACCCAGCATCGTGCCGCCACCCTGGCGGCGCATGACGAGGAGAAACCCGATGGCTGAAGTCGAGCGCATGTCGCGCGTGGACACCGCGTGGCTGCGCATGGACAACGACGTCAACCTGATGATGATCGTCGGCGTGTGGCTGCTCACCCCGGCCATTTCGATGCATGCGCTGCGCGAGCGCATCGCAGACAAACTGCTGCAGTACGGGCGTTTCCGTCAAAAAGGGCTGGTCGATGCAACGGGCGCGCACTGGGAGCTTGACGAGCGGTTCGACATCGGCAACCACGTGGTGGCAGCGCAGCTGAAACCCGCCCCGGGGCAGACCGAGCGCCATGCCCTGCAGCGTCTGTGCGGCGAGCTGGCGGTGACGCCTTTGAACCCATTGCTGCCGTTGTGGCAGTTTCACCTGATCGAAGACTACGAAGGCGGCAGCGCGCTGATTGCCCGCATCCACCACTGCATCGGCGACGGTGTGGCACTGACCTCGGTGATGTTGAGCATCACCGACGGCGGCGCCGACCCGCCCCGGCGCAAGCCGCGCGCGGCGCCTGACCAAACGCATGATCACGACTGGCTGAGCGACGCGGTGATCAAGCCGTTGACCCATCTCGCCGTCAAAGCCCTGGGCATCTATGGCGACGGCATGGCCAAGCGCGGCGGCTACGGGCCACCCACGCCGCAGCGGCCGCAACAGCCGCAGCACGGCGGCATGGACATCGCCCGCAGCGGCCTCAAAGTGGTCAACGACGTGGCCGCGCTGGCGCTGATGGCCGACGACTCGCCCACGCTGCTGAAGGGCCAGCCCATCGGCAAGAAGGTGGTGGCCTGGAGCGAGCCTTTGTCGCTGGATGACGTGAAGACCATCGGCAAGGGCCTGGGCTGCACCGTCAACGACGTGCTGCTTTCTTGTGTGGCCGGCGCCATCGGCAGCTACTTGAAGGCGCAGGGGCAAGACCCGGCCGGCAAGGAAATCCGCGCCATGGTGCCCGTCAACCTGCGCCCGCTTGAAGAAGCCTGGCAACTGGGCAACCGCTTCGGCCTCGCGCCTTTGGTGCTGCCTATCGGCGTCGAACACCCGGTGGAGCGCGTCTATGCCGTACGCCAGCGCATGGACGAATTGAAGGGCAGCTACCAGCCGCTGCTGGCCTTTGGCGTGCTGTCGCTCAGCGGCCTGTTCATCAAGCCGGTGCAGGACGTCCTGTTGGGCCTGTTTGCCAGCAAGGCCACTGCGGTGATGACCAACGTGCCCGGCCCTGCCGTGCCGCTGAAGTTCTGCGGCAGCACGCTGCGGCAAAACATGTTCTGGGTGCCGGCATCAGGCAACATCGGTGTCGGCGTTTCCATCCTCAGCTATGGCGGTGGCGTGCAGTTCGGCCTTATCACCGACCAGAAACTGTGCCCCGAGCCGCAGCGCATCATCGACCGCTTCGAGCCCGAATTCGACAAGCTGCTGTGGCTGGCGATGATGCTGCCCTGGGCGGGGCAGGGGCTCGACTGAGTGCGCCCGCGCGGGTCGCATCCCCACACCGAACCAGGAGTCTTGCCATGGCTGTTCTCGTCGACATCGATCTGGGCTACGAATTCACCGTCAAGGCTGCCTTCAAGGAGGTGTTCGACCTGCTGGCCGACGTGCCCACGTCCGTCAGCTACTTCCCGAAAGTGGACCAGTTGGTGGACCTGGGCGCCGGGGTCTACCGCTGGGAGATGGAAAAAGTCGGCACCGCGCAGGTCAACATCCAGACCGTGTATGCCAGCAAGTACGTCAGCAGCCGC
>JBBQMM010000173.1:0-8681 GCA_038328935.1 Burkholderiales bacterium | reverse complement strand
GGCGGCAGCTCCCAGACGTTCTGCGGCATGTAGCTGAGGTAGCGCTGGATGAGCTCGAAGCAGTGCTGCTCGTCGTTGGCCACGTTGTCGATCGTGCCTGCCACATCGGCCGCGATGGCATGCCCGCCCAGTTCCTCTTTCGTGACCTTCTGGCCGAGCGAGCGCTCCACCACGGGCGGGCCCGCCGCGAAGACCTGGCTCGTGTTCTTCACCATCACCGACCAGTGCGACAGGATGGCCCGCCCCGCCGGGCCGCCAGCAGCCGTGCCCAGCACCGCGCAGACCACCGGCACTTCGCCCATCAATTGCACCGAGCGCTCGAAGCCGTGCACGCCCGGGAACACAGCGTGGCCACGGCGGTTGATGGAGGTGACGCTGCCGCCGGCACCGTCGATCAGGTTCACGAGCGGCAGGCGGTACTGGTGCGCCAGGTCCTCGACGAAGCCGCCTTGCCCGCCTTTCTTGCGGTCGCCGCTCCAACTGGTGCCGCCGCGCACCGTGAAGTCCTCGCCGCCGACCGCCACCGGTCGGTTGCCGATGGAGGCCAGCCCCATCACATAGGGGGCGGGGGTCACGCCGAGCAGCTTCTCGCCGTCGTAGCGGCCCTGGCCCGTGAGCTTGCCGACCTCCTGGAACGAGCCCGGGTCGACGAGTCCGCTGATGCGCTCGCGAATCGTCAGCCGTCCCTGCTCGTGGTGCCTGGCCACGGCCGTCTCGCCACCCAGTTGTTCGGCCTGGGCTCGGCGGAAGCTCAGCTCCGCCAGGCTGGCATCGCCCTCGCCATCACTATCGCCCGTCGCCACGGCCGCGCCGGCCTGGGTGGAAGCCGCATCCATCGTCAAGCTTCCAGCACCGCGACGACCTGGCCTTCACGCACAGCATCGCCCTCGGCCACGTTCAAATCGCGCAGGGTGCCGCCCTCTTCGGCCAGCACCGGGATCTCCATCTTCATCGATTCCAGGATCATGATGGTGTCGCCCTCCTCGAGCCGGGCGCCAACGGCGGCCACGATCTTCCACACGGAACCGGTCACATCGGCCTTTGCTTCGATCTTGCTCACTGCGGTTCCTGACGTTGTTGTCGTTTTGCCGCCGGCTCAGGCGCGTACGGGTTGCTTCATCACATCGGCCAGCAGGCCGGTGTGCACGTCGCCGGCCTGGAATTCTGGCGAAGCCAGAATGTCCAGCAGCGCGGGAATGTTGTTCTTGACACCTTCGATGCGAAAGGCGCGCAGCGCCTTCATCAGGCGTTCGATGGCCTCGCCGCGCGTGGCCGCGTGCACGATCACCTTGGCCAGCAGCGGGTCGTAGTGCGGCGTCACTTCCTGGCCCTGGTCGTACCCGCACTCCACGCGCACACCGGGGTCGCGGGGCGGGACGAACACGTCCAGCCGGCCGGGCGAGGGAAAGAACCGCTTGGGATCCTCGGCATACACGCGCGCCTGGATGGCGTGCCCGCGGCAAGGAATCGTCGACGGCAGGATGTCGGCCAGGCGCTCTCCAGCGGCCGAGCGGACCTGGGCCGCCACGAGGTCGACGCCGCTGACCTCCTCCGTCACGCCGTGCTCGACCTGCAGGCGCGTGTTCATCTCCAGGAAGCTGAATGTGCCGTCCGGGCCCATCAGCATCTCGACTGTGCCGATGTTGTCGTAGCCCATGCTCTGCAGCGTCTGCGCGATGCGCTCGGCAAGCGCAGCCACGACCTTGCGGTCCAGGTTGGGTGCCGGCGACTCTTCGATGAGCTTCTGGTGGCGGCGCTGCACCGAGCAGTCCCGTTCGTGCAGGTGCACCACGGCGCCGTGCCGATCTCCCAGGATCTGGAACTCGACATGGCGCGGACGGTCCACCAGTCGTTCGAGGTACACCTCGGCGTTGGCGAAACCCCGCTGCGCCATGGACGAAGCCCGCTCGATGGCCCCCAGCAGTTCCTGCGGCGAACGCGCGGGCAGCATGCCGATGCCGCCACCGCCCGAGGCCGGCTTCACGAGGACCGGGTAACCGATGGCCTCGGCCGCCTGGAGCATGGCAGCGGCGTCGCCCGAAAGCACGGCAGAGCCCTGCCCGACAGGCATGCCGTGGCGGGCAGCCAGTTCGCGGGCGCGGGTCTTGTGACCCATTGCTTCGATCCAGTGCGGTGACGGCCCGATGAAACGCGCGCCCGCTGCTTCGACCTGTGCCGCGAAGACCGCGTTCTCCGACAGGAAGCCGTAACCCGGATGCAGCCCGTCCGCACCGGTGCTGCGCACGACGTCGAGCAGCGCTTCCACGTTCAGATAGCTTTCGCGCGCGGGCGCAGGCCCGATGCGCACGGCTTCCTGGGCCAGCGACAGGTAAGACGCACCCGCGTCTGCATCGGAATAGACCGCCACCGAGGGAATGCCCATGGCGCGCAGCGAACGCAACACGCGGGCCGCCACAGCGCCCCGGTTGGCTACCACGACCTTCTTGAACAGGGCCATGGTCAGAAGCTCGTGGGCCAGTTGGCCAGGCGATGCTCGCCGATGCCGTGGCTCAGCCGGCTGCGGTGCACCTCGAGCATCCGGATCAGGTGCGCGCGGGTGTTCGCCGGGTCGATGACCGCCTGCACAGCGTAGATGGATGCGGCGTCCCAGATCTCGTTGCCGCGGTTCATGTCGACCAGGGCTTCGTCGAAGCCGGGCTCGCCGGCATCGAGCCCGTGCACGATCTTGACGGCGAATCGCGGGTCCATGAAGCTGACCTCGGCGGTGGGCCATGCGATCACCTCGTCTGAATTCTTGCCGCCTCCCATGTTCAGGTAGGCCTGGCCATAGCTCTTGCGCAGGATGACCGACAGCTTGGGCACCGTCATCAGCGACAGCGCATTCATCATGTTCATGATCTTGCCGGGTGCGCGCCTGCGCTCGGCCTCGGCACCGATCACGAACCCGGGCGTGTCCACGAAGGTCAGCACCGGGATGTTGAACGAATCGCACAGCACCAGGAAGCTGGTGATCTTCTCGCAGGCCTCGGTGTCGAGCGCGCCGCCCTTGACCAGGGGGTTGTTGGCCACGATGCCGACACTGCGCCCGTCCAGCCGCGCCAGGCCCGTGACCGCCACTTTGCCGAAACGCGCCTTCAATTCGAAGAAGCTTGCCTTGTCGACGATGGCGCGCACGATGGTTCGTACGTCGTACACCTGCGTGCGCCGCTGCGGCAGCAGGCCCAGGATGCCCGGCATGTCGGCGCCGGAGCCTTCAGGCACCGCCAGCACGGGGGGCATCTCGTTCTGATGCCCGGGCAGGTACGACAGGAAGGTCTTGATCGCGTCGAGCGCCTGCTCGTCGGTGTCCGCGACCACGTCGGCAAAGCCGGTGGTCTCGGCGTGCAACCGCCAGCCACCCAGGACTTCGGGATCGACCTCCTCCTTGATGGCCAGGGAGGTCAGCATGGCGCTCGACACGGCCAACACGGCACCCTTGCGGATGACACAGAAATCAGACAGCACCGCGTACCAGGACGACGAACCGTAGGAGTACCCGAGAGTGGCCGAAGCCCAGGGCGTTTCCCGCGTCCGCTGGTACTGCGTGCCGTCGTTGCCGAGCAAGGCCCCCATGCCGCGCGAACCCATGGTGTCGGGCATGCGCGCGCCTGACGACTCACCGAGGAAGACCAGTGGCAGGCCGCGGCGCGTGGCCACCTGCTTCATGTGGGCGATCTTGCGGCCGTTGGTGCTGCTGCTGGAGGCACCCATCACGGTGAAGTCGTTGACGACGAGTACCGTTTCACGTGACTGGATGCGGCCGAAGCCGGCGATCTTGCCGTCGGCCGGGGTCTTCTCCCGGTCGGCCGTGTTGGTTGCCGAGGTGCCGAAGAGGCCCGACTCGATGAAGCTGCCCGGATCGCAAAGGTAGTCGATGCGCTCGCGTGCGTTCAGCACGCCCTGCGCCTGGCGGCGCGCCAGCTTGGCGGCGCCGCCCATGGCCAGGGCCGCCGACTCGCGCCGCTGGAATTCGGCCATCGAGGTGTCGGCGGCGGAAGGCGTGGAATCGACAGATGTCATGCCTTGCCCAGGGTGGCAGTGTCGGGGCCGCAAAGGACGACGCCTGAGGCGGAGAGTTCGGCGATGCGCTCGTCCGCCAAGCCCAGGACGGACTGCAGCACCCGGCGCGTATCCTGCCCCACGCGGTGCCCGCTGTGGCGCACCGCGCCCGGCGTGTCGGACAGGCGCGGCACGACATTCGCCATCGCGACACCGCCGAGCTCATCGTCGGGGGCCTCCACGATGGCGCGGCGGGCGGCGTAGTGGGGGTCGGTGAAGATATCGGCGATGGTGAAGATGCGCGTGGCCGGCACGCTGGCCTGGGCGAGCGCGACTTCCAGCGTTGCCAGCGGCTGGGCCGTGGTCCATTGGCCGATGAGTTCGTCGAGCTCGTCGTCGTGCTGCGAGCGGGACAGCGCATCCTGGAATCGCGGGTCATCGGCCAGTTCGGGCTGTGCCATCGCTACCGTCAGGCGCCGGAACACCGCATCGCCCATGGCGGTGATGTGGATGTAGCTTTCGTCGCCTGTCGGGTACAGATTGTTCGGCGTGCTCTCGGGCAAGCGCGAGCCGGCGCGCATCGCGACATGCCCCAGCTTCTGGTGCGCCGGGATCCAGGGCTCCATGAAACTGAAGGCGCACTCGTAGAGCGCCGCATCGATGCACTGACCGCGCCCCGTGCGGTGCCGGGCCAGCAGCGCCATGCTGGCACCGAAGGCGGCATACAGGCCGGTGATGTAGTCGGTCATGGACACGGCCACCCGCGAGGGCGCGCGGTCCGGGTCGCCCGTCAGGTGACGCAGCCCGCTGACGGCCTCGCTGATGACGCCGTAACCGGCGCGCTGGCTGTAGGGCCCGGTCTGCCCGAAACCGCTGATGCGAACCCTCACCAGCCCGGGATTGCGCGCCGACAGCGCCTCGTAGCCCAGGCCCCACTTCTCCAGCGCGCCCGGGCGGAAGTTCTCGACCAGCACGTCGCACTTGGCGGCCAAGTCGGCCACCAGCGCCTGCCCTTCAGCCTTGCGCAAGTTGATCGACACGAGCTCCTTGTTCCTGAAGATGCTGGCGGCATAGAGCGACTTGCCCTGAAAGCGCTTGCCCATGGTGCGGACCGGGTCGCCTTCAGGGGGTTCGATCTTGATGACCTCGGCCCCGAAATCGGCCAGCAAGCGGCCGCAGAAGGGGCCCGCCACGGTGGACCCGATCTCGAGCACACGCATGCCCGCAAGCGGGCCGCTGCGGCCGTCGACGCTGCACGCGCTTGGGGGAGCGGTGGTGGTTTCACTCATCGGGCGCGCGCTACAGCACGTACTTCTGGTAGCGGATCAGGCAGTCCTTGGCGCTGCGCATGTTGCTGCGGCGCAGGCGTTCGGCGGCTTCGGCATCGCCCTGTCGCATGGCTTGCAGCACGGCCTGGTGTTGTTGCAGACCGACCTGGGCACGGCCGGGCAGGATGATGATGCGGCGGATCAACACCTGCGTTTTCTCGTAGATGCTGTCCAGCATCCGAGCCAGGACCGGGTTGGCCGCCGCGGTCTGCGACCGGCTGCGGAAGAGCTCGTAGCCGGCAATGAAGGCATCGAAGTCGGCGCTTTCGGCATAGCCGACCATCGGGCCGTGGAACAGGTCCACGAGGTCCTGCCAGGACTCGGGCTGCGAGTTCTCGGTGGCCAGACGCGAGCAGAGCCCTTCCAGCACCTCGCGCGTGTCATAGATGTGGAACACCTGGGACAGCTCCAGCCGCATCACCATCGCACCCCGATTCGGGATGCGCTCGATCAGGCCGCGCTGCTCCAGCGCCGCGAGCGCCTCGCGCACGGCTGTACGCGGCGCATTGAATTCCTCGGCCAGGTCCTGTTCCAGCAGCTTCGAGCCTGGAGGCACCTGCTGGCTCGAGATGCGCTCGCGCAGCACATCCACGATCTCCAGGATGCGGCTGGCCGGAGAAGCCGACTGCGGCTGTGGGGGCGGCTGCGACGTCGTGCCTGGGTAGGCTGCGCTGTTGGAGATTCGACTCATGACAGGATGCATGTTCCATAGAAACAACTTTGTAGACAATAGTGTTTACGCCGATGTCGCTGGCAATTGCAAGGGCATCCAATGACGAGCATGGCTGAGTTGCTCGCATCACCGGCATGACCATCGACGCGTCGGTGGCGGTGCAGGTCGTTGGCGGCGCCTTGGTGGGCGGTTTCATCCAGGGCATCTCGGGGTTTGCGTTCGGGCTGATCGCCACGTCGCTGTGGGCGTGGACCATCGAGCCACAGCTGGTGGTGCCTACGGTCATCTTCGGCTCCTTGATGGGGCAGATGATCTCGATCAACAGCGTGCGCAAGGACATTCGCGCGGCAAGGGTCAGCCCGTTCCTGATCGGTGGCCTGCTGGGCGTACCCGTGGGCGCTGCCTTGCTGCCGCTGCTGAACGCCAGCGTGTTCCGCCTCTCGGTGGGAACCGTTCTCGTCGCTTACTGCTCGGTGGTGCTGCTCGGGATGCGACTGCCGACGATCACGCGCGGCGGTCGCGCTGGCGACCTGCTCGTGGGCTGGGCCGCCGGCCTGATGGGCGGGGCCAGTGCGTTGTCAGGCCCCCCCATGACCTTGTGGTGCGCCATGCGGGGTTGGGCCAAGGACGAGCAGCGCGCCACCTACCAGTCGTTCTTCGTCGTCACGCAGATACTGACCATCGCGATGTATGTCGTCACCGGCGTCATCAACCGCCACTCGGTGCAACTGTTCTGGTTGGTCGGGCCGCCCATCATGCTGGCGTCGTGGGTCGGCTCGCGCTGGTACACGCGCCTGTCGGACGCGACGTTCACGCGCTACCTGTTCCTGTTGCTGCTGCTGTCGGGGCTGATGCTGGTGTCGACATCGGCGGTGAAACCGCTGACGGCTGGGTCAGGGTGAGTGACCCGAACCGCCGGTGGCAGGCCAAAGTTGTGATGTTGCCGGCGCCGGCGCGCCGCGCCCGCAGGCGGACATCACGATCGCGCATCACGGTCCCACATCACGATCACACATCACGATCACACACCACGATCACTCATCACGATCAATGGCGCACCTCCCAAGCGGAATGGCTGACCTCAGGCGGATCGGCATGCTCTGTCATCTGCTGGACTGTTCCGTCGTCTTGCCATCGAAGTGTTCGTTGTCCGCCTCTGCGTCGTCGCGGGTAGGGTGGACGACGCCGTCCCGGTGATTCGGCGGCGCGTAGAGCGTGTAGAGCTTCAACGGCACACTGCCGGTATTGACGATGTTGTGATTCGTCCCGGCCGGCACGAGCACCGCGAAACCTGCGCTGATCACCGTGGAAACGCCGTCGAGTACCGCCTCGCCCGTGCCTTGCTCGACGCGGAAGAACTGGTCGAGCTGGTGAACCTCGGCCCCGATCTCCTCCCCGGGTTTCAACGACATCACGACGAGTTGGCAGTTCTTCGCCGTATACAGCACGCGGCGGAACTCTTCACTCTCGACGGCAATGCTCTCGATGTTCTTGACGAAGCCTTTCATGACGACACTCCCTGAGTTGGGTTTCTGGGTGGGGTTGTTGATATCGCTAGCTTGCCGAAATCTGCCGCGCCGTCTGCGCGCTGTGAACTTGCGCCTTCACTGCGCCCCGGCGGCCCGCCGGTCCTCGTTGCGCGGCGTCGGCACCATGTGCATGCCGAGCTGCCGCTGGCACGTGCCGGGTTCGGATCGCGACATCCGTGCAACGGCGCGATGCTAGGGCGGTTATCCCTGGCGGGTCTGTGCGCTGTCTAACGCAGATCGGCGCGGCGACTGGGTATCGCCACAGCTGGCGCTGCATGCTACTGTTCAGCGGTGCACGGTTCAGCGGCGCGATCATCCCGGCAGCGCTGGACGTCCCTGGACATGACGCGTTGCGCATGACCGTACAAAGCTCAACCCGCGACAGCCCACATGGCACTTGTGCCACGATTTTTTCGCACCCATTTCAGACTGATCCTGCGATTGCTGGGCCTGTTCGGTTTCCTCGGACTGACGGCCCTTCTGCTGCAGCTGGGCTGGAGCAGCCTGCCGACGATCGTCCCCGATCTGTCCCGGCGGCCCGGCCCCGCCGTGCCCTTGGAGGGTCCGCGCGGCCCGCTTTCAGCGGCACGCAGCAAGGCGATCCTGGACAGCCTGAAAAGCCAGGGCCCCGAGACCGGCATCTTCGAACGACACCTGGCACGCGAGGAAGAAATCGTCGAGAGCCCACTGACCATCGGCAACCAGGTGCTGCTGCTGCAGGACGGCCCGGCGACCTACCGCGCGATGCTGGCGGCCATCGGCGCCGCGCGAGACCATATCAACATGGAGACCTACATCCTGGACGACGACGATGTCGGCCGGCGCTTTGCTCAAGCCCTCATCGACAAGCAACGGCAAGGTGTCCAGGTCAACCTCATCCACGACAGCGTGGGCACACTGGGCACACCACGGGCTTTCTTTCAGCGCCTGCGCGACGCGGGCGTCCGGGTGCTCGAATTCAACCCGGTGAATCCCATGTTGGCGCGCAAGGAGTGGGAATTGAATCAGCGCGACCACCGCAAGCTGCTGATCGTTGACGGGCTTACCGCGTTTCTTGGCGGCATCAACATCAGCAGCGTCTATTCCGGCGGGTCATCGAGCAAGCGGGTGCGGCCTGACGACAGCCTGGCCTGGCGCGACACCGACCTTCAA
>JBBQMM010000172.1:0-8723 GCA_038328935.1 Burkholderiales bacterium | reverse complement strand
CAGGACCATGCCCAGCAAGAAGAACACCGCCCTGCAAGACCACCCGGCGGTTGCCGCCATTCGCAAGAGCGGCGCGGGCAAGGTCAAGGTCGCGTGCAGCGACATCGACGGCATCCTGCGCGGCAAGTACCTGCACGCGACCAAGTTCTTCAGCGCGGTGGAGGGGGGCTTCGGCTTCTGCGACGTGGTCTTCGGCTGGGACAGCGCCGACCGGTGTTACGACAACGCGCAGGTCACCGGCTGGCAGCACGGCTTCCCCGACGCACTGGCGCGGCTGGACCTTTCCACCGCGCGCCATGTGCCTTGGGACAACGGCGTGCCGTTCTTCCTGGGCGAGTTCGTCAACGCCGACGGCACGCCCTACGCGGTGTGCCCGCGCCAGACCTTGAAGCGTGTGTTGCAGCGCGCCGAGAAGCTGGGCGTGCAGGCCATGACCGGCATGGAGTTCGAATGGTTCAACTTTGCCGAGACGCCGCAGAGCTGGGCCGCGAAGAAGGGCGTGGGCCCCGAACCCATCACACCCGGCATGTTCGGCTACTCACTTTTGCGCATGGCCGACCGGCGCGACTTCTTCAATGCGCTGATGGACGACATGGCCGACTTCGGCGTGCCCATCGAAGGCCTGCACACCGAAACCGGGCCCGGCGTCTACGAAGCCGCCATCGCTTTCAGCCCCGCGCTGGAGCAGGCCGACCGCGCCATCCTGTTCAAGACCGGCGCCCGTGAAATCGGCAAGCAGCACGGCGTGATGGCCAGCTTCATGGCCAAGTGGAGCGCCGCGCTGCCCGGCTGCAGCGGCCACATCCACCAGAGCCTGAGTGACGGCAAGACCAACCTCTTCTTCGACGCCAGGAGCCCGCGCAAGATGAGCAAACTGTTCGAGAGCTATCTGGCCGGCCAGGTCGCCTGCCTGATGGACTTCGCGCCGATGTTCTGGCCCACCATCAACAGCTACAAGCGGCTGGTGGACGGCTTCTGGGCGCCCGTCAAGCCCACCTGGGGGCTGGACAACCGCACCGCGAGTTTCCGCGTCATCGCCGGCAGCCCGAAGGCGACACGCCTGGAGACCCGCTGCCCCGGCGCCGACGTGAACCCCTACCTGGCGATGGCCGCCGTCATCGCCGCCGGCCTGCACGGGGTCGAGCAGGGGCTGAAGCTGACGGCACCGCCCATCACCGGCACCAACCAGGGCGCTGACCACATCGCGCGCGCACCCCGCTCGCTGATCGAGACCACGCGCGTGTTCCGGCAATCCGACATCGCGCGCGACTTTCTGGGCGACACCTTCGTCGACCACTTCGCGGCCACGCGCGAATGGGAACACCGGCAGTGGCAAGACGCGGTCACGGACTGGGAGCTGAAGCGCTACTTCGAGATCATCTGATCGAGCACCCCACCGGCAAGGCGGACAGGGTGTTCGAGCGCAGCGGGCCGCGCACGTATCGCGCGGCTGTGCCGCGAGCATGGCGTCGAGCGGCTCGAGGTCTTCGGTTCGGCGGCCGACGGGCGCATCGATCCGGCGTGCAGCGACTTCGATTTCATCGTTACCTTTACCGCCGCCGCGCAGCCCTCGGTTGCCTGCAATCGAGGCGCTGGTCTTCGCCAGCAAGGCCAGTGCCGACCCGGCCAAGCTGCGGCAGGCGCTGATGCTCAAACGTATCTTCACGCTGGGGTTGCGCATCGCGCTGCGCTGTGGGCGAAGCGGGGCACCGCCTGATTCATACAGACATCTGTATGACGCCCGGATGAAAACGACACTCGAACTCAACGACCCGCTCGTCACCGACGCCAAGGCCCTGGCCGTGCAGCAGCGCACCAGCCTGACGCGCTTGATCGAAGAGGGTCTGCAACTCTGCAACTTCGCCTGCGCGCGCAGGCGGCGCCCGCCGCTCGTGGCCGCGTGAAGCTGCCGCTGTTCAAGGGCCGGGGCGGATCGGTGGCCGGGCTGGACCCGCTGAGCAACCGCTCGCTGCTCGGCGCGCTGGACGACGGCGCACGGTGACATCCGACGTCAACGTGCTGGTGGCTGCTTCGCGCAGCGACCACCCGCACCACGGCGTGGCACGCGCCTGGCTGGAGCAAGCCCTCGGCGCCGCCGCATCGGGCGCCGCCTTCACGCTGATGACCGTGGTGCTGACCAGCTTCCTGCGGCTGGTGACCAGCCCGCGGGTCTTCCAGCAGGCCACACCCAACGCCGATGCCGTGGCCCTTGTTGGCCCTTGTGCGAACGATTGAGACGCGGGCCAACCGCGCAAAGGCCGCAGCTGGTCCACGGGCCGTGCCTTGCTTCCATTGCTCGGCACTGTCATCTCAGCACCTTGTTGCCCTTCTTGACGCGACCTGCACTGCCGCTCGAATGCCGCGCCAAATGCCAACGCCGGGCGAGGTCGGTGGATGACTCTAGGATTCAGCCAGACTCATCGTCCGCCGCCGAAAGCGCTCCGGTCTCCGCTGCGTGCAGCGGACATTCGCGATAGCGCACGGTCACGCCAGGTGCCGATTCCCCTTCGTTCAGGCTGGTTTGCATGACTGCGGCAAATTGACGGCCGGCATCATGGCAAGGCCGTCGATCCGACTCATGTTGCAAGACAAATTCATTTTTGCCGACTCCGGGAGGCAATGAGTGCGGAGAGTCCAGCGCAAAAGCTCGGCGTACGCCCAAGAGCCAGGCCCGGAATCCGTTCAGAACACGCCAGCGGGTGAAATGCCACCCGGGCCAGGCGTGTGGGCGCGCCAACTCCCCAGTCACCCGGATCAGCTCATGGCCGTCACCGCGCAGGAAAAAACCGATCTCGATCAGAGTTCCAGAAGGCCACATCGGTTCTCTTGGCCAATACCCATCCGAATTCAGTTCGAGCAGACGATCCTTGGCAAGTCCCCTCCCATCAGGTTCCAAGACGTCTACCCGAATCAGATCGAGTTCCGAATAGTGGCTGCGTAGGTGCCCCAGGTTGTCGAGGTCTTCCGCCAGCGCACGGATCGAGATCGGTGTGCTGGCGACGTGCTGCAGCTCCCGCACCATGGCGCGGATATCCGCTTCGTATTCGTTGCGGGAAAAAATCAGACGGACAAAGCCTTTCTGATCAAGGCCAAAGCTATCGTCCAAAGCTGGACGGAGACCGGGGACATCGAATTCCCAAACGACGGTGTTTTCGTCCGGGTGGCTGACCAGAATGGCCTCCTCCAAGTGGGAGTCGGGTGCATAGCCACAGTCGCTCGTCACGATCTGATGCGCACCCGGCCGCCTGACCGATGCCAGCAATGCAAAGACATCCCAGACGATTCCGCGCTCCGCCAGCCGGTCGTGACAACCGGGGAAAACCGGCGTGGTTTGCATCACGAGATAGGGCGGGTCATCGAAGACGATCTCGGTGAGGCGGACCGTCCAGCCGATACGGCCAAGCAGCGTGAGGACGGGCAGGCTCGGGCCGCTGCTGCACCCAGCGCCCTGGACCGCTGGCACCTTCTCGATCCGCTTTTGTGCTGGCACACCGGCGGGTGGCGGGTCATCAGCGGCCATCGGCCTTTCCCGGTCGTCGTGCGCTGAAGATTCGCGCCGGCGTTGCCTGCGACAGCGCGTCTTTGCCTTGGCGGATGTGCTTGAGCAGTGGCACCCACCAACCACAGCCTTCCTTCAACCTGGAAACCCCACTTGACCGCTTATTAATTACCTCTGCCCGATACACCTCATGAACAATGACATCAGTGGCCACGGCCGAGTTCACCTGGTGGGTGCGAGCGCTATGCACCCGATGGAGCAGCGCTGGGGCCCGCAGCCGGCGTTGCTCCTCGTTGCGGGCAGTAGCCCGCCGCCTCGTCGCGCCTTGGCAACGAACCCCATCGCGGCCCACTCGGGCGCGTCCAACTGCGGTTTCTGGTACTGCGTTTCACCAAAACGTTGACGTAATGAAATCGATGGATTCGTTCGTCAGGCCAGGCGCAAACCACAGCGATGCCGCGTGGCATCGCGCGGATTCGCAACGACGCATGGCGAGCGAAAGACGCGATTTCATGTCAATGTTTTGGTGAAACGCAGTACCAGGTTCAACGGCCCTCGCTCGACCACTTGATCTTGACAAGGGTCTTGGTGGGCAGACTGGAAGAGAGGCGTGCGCTTGCTCATGCAACATCATCGCATCGTCCAACCGGTGGACGACGGGCGAAGGCGAGGCACTGCCTTCCCCTCGGCCTGAACCGACCGGTCCACGAGTGGCCTGCACGGTGAGGCCGCTCTCCAGGCGCATGGTCTCTTCATCCAGCACCTTCATGATGGGTTCGTGTGATGAAGTCGCGCGCCGTGCCGGCATCGGCCAGCCGGGTGGAGCCGTGGTTGCGGCGGCGGCGCTGCCACCGCGCCCAGCCCTCGATGACGATCAACGCCCAGAACGCGATGCTCATCAACAGCAGCACGAGCGAGCAGTGTCTTGCCGACGGCGTCGCCCTGCGCCAGCAGGTGGGCGAAGCCCAGGGGGGGTGGTTGGGTCCATGGCAGTGTTCACTTCACTCAAGTAGGTATTCGATGGGCGCGATCACCTCAACCTTGACCGCGGTGCCGTTTTCCGTTACCGGGGTGGGCGCCGAATGGTGCCGATGTGCTCGATTGCACTGATGCCGGGCGCCGCTGCCACTGTCAAACTGCGCGTCATCGTCTGTCCACTGGAGGAACCCCGACCATGCGCGCTGCTACCTTCCATCGTCTCGTCCCCCTGGCCGGCCTCGTTTCGCTGGCCTGTCTGTCCGCCCCGGCGCAAGCGCAGCAGGCCCTGCGCCTGATGACCGGGCCGCAGGGCGGCGTGTGGGTGCCGCTGGGCGGCTCGCTGAAGAACATGTGGGAGAAGGCCATTCCCGGCCTGGCGGTGCAGACCCTGCCCGGCGCCGGCATCGCCAACATCCGCGGCGTCGACGAAGGCAAGGCCGACATCGGCTTCGGCAACAGCATCTCGTCGGTGGACGGCGTCAACGGCGCGCCGCCTTACCCGCAGAAGGTCACCAAGGTGTGCCAGGTCGCCAACCTGTACCCGCAGTATTTCCAGATGGTGGCGCTGGCCAATTCGGGCGTGTACACGGTGGCCGACATGAAAGGCAAGACCATTGCCGTGCAGCCCAGGGGCAACACCGCCGAGGCGATCTCGCAGCACATCCTGAAGTCGGTCGGGCTGAGCTACGAAAGCGCCAAGGTCAGCTTCGTCAATTCGTACACTGACGCGGCGGCGATGCTGAAGGACGGGCACGCGCAGGTCTTCACGCTGGGCACCACCATCCCGGCCTCGTCGATCATGGACGTGGCCGCCGGGCGCGACATCCGCATGGTGCCGGTGAACGACGAAATCGTGGCGGCCATGAAGAAGATGAACGCCGGCTATTCCAAGGGCGTGATCAAGGCCAACACTTATCCGAAGCAGGACAAGGACGTCGACGCCATCGTCTACTCGGCACACCTGGTCGCCGCCTGTTCGCTGCCGGCCGACCAGGTCCACGCGATGCTCAAGGCCATGGTGGCCAACATGCCCGACCTGGTGGCCATCAACAAGGCCATGGACGGGCTGACGCCGAAGATGATGGCGGTGGACATCGGGGTGCCGTTCCATCCCGGCGCAACAAGGTTCTACAAGGAAGTCGGCGCGATGTGATGCTGCGGGCCCCGCTCGCAAGCCACCCTGATCACTGCCGGGACGCAAGCTGAACAACGCAATGCGCTGGTTCGCCGGCACGGTCGCTCTGGCCATGTCGCTGTACCACCTGTGGGCGACGGCCATGGCGCCGCCGGAGGCACTGATCTTCCGCGGCAGCCACCTGCTGTTCGCACTGGTGCTGGTGTACCTGCTTTACCCGGTGGTGCAGCCCGCCGACGGCCGGCGCCGCCTGTGGTGGGTCGACGCGGCATTGATCCTGGCCAGCATGGCGGTGGTGGGCCACATCTTCATCACCTACCAGAGCATCACCAACCGCATCATCTATATCGATGACCTGACGCTGCGTGACCATATCATGGCGGTGGCTGCGGTGCTGCTGGTGCTCGACGCGACGCGGCGCGTCATCGGCTGGGCGCTGCCCATCACCGCGATGCTGTTCCTCGGCTACGCGCTGCTGGGCACCGATATCAAATTGCAGGTGCTGCTGGAGCAGTTGTACCTGTCCACCGAAGGCATCTTCGGCTCCACGCTGGGCGTGTCCGCCACCTACGTGATCGTGTTCGTGCTCTTCGGCAGCTTCATGGAGAAGTCGGGCACCGGCAAGCTGTTCATGGACTTCGCACTCGCGCTCACCGGCCACACCGCGGGCGGTCCGGGCAAGGTGTCGGTGGTCAGCTCCAGCCTGTTCGGCACCATCTCCGGCAGCGCGGTAGCCAACGTCATGGTCGACGGGCCGATGACCATCCCGCTGATGAAGCGCAGCGGCTTCAAGCCGGCCTTCGCCGCGGGCGTGGAAGCCACCGCCTCCACCGGGGGCCAGATCATGCCGCCGATCATGGGCGCGGCGGCCTTCGTCATGGCCGAGTACCTGGCGGTCAGCTATTTTCAGGTGACGATGTGGGCCTGGATTCCGGCGCTGCTCTTCTACGTGGCGGTTTTCGCGGCGGTGCACTTCCACGCCAAGCGCGTCGGCCTGATGGGCCTGCCGCGCCACGAACTGCCGCGCCTGGGCGCGGTGCTCGCCGAACGCGGGCACCTTTTCATACCGATCCTGATCGTGCTGGGCGGCATGTCCTTGTCCTACTCGGCGCCGTTGTGCGCGCTGGCGGGCGCGCTGGCGTGCCTGCCGGTGGCGCTGCTGCGGCGCTCCACGCGCGCAGGCATCGGCTGGCGCACCGTGCTGGACGCGCTGCAGGGCGGCGCGAAGGACGCGCTGGCGGTGGCCATGGCCTGCGCCTGCGCAGGCATCGTGATCGGCGTGATCTCGCTCACCGGGCTGGGCATCACGTTCACGCAGTTCGTCATCGCGATGTCGCAGAACAGCCTGCTATTGGCGCTGGTGCTCACCGGCATGGCCGGCATCGTGCTCGGCATGGGCATGCCGACGACGCCGGCCTACATCGTGATGGTCTCGCTGCTGGTGCCGGCGCTCATCAAGCTGGGCGTGGCCACACCGGCGGCGCATCTGTTCGCGCTGTACTTCGCGGTGTTGTCGGCAATCACGCCACCGGTGGCGCTGGCGGTGTTTGCTGCGGCCGGGCTCGCCAAGGCCGACATGTGGCAGTCGGGCTGGCAGGCCATTCGCATCGGCGCCGCCGGCTTCATCGTGCCGTTCATGTTCGTCTACGAGCCGGCCCTGCTGATGATCGGCCCGTGGACCAGCGTTTTGCCCGCGGTGGCCAGCGCCAGCATCGGCTGCGTGCTGCTGGCGGCGGGGCTGTTCGGCTACCTGTTGCGGGAGTGCAGCGCCTGGCAGCGCACCGCGCTGGTGGCCGCCGCGCTGCTGCTCATCAAGCCCGGCTGGGCGACCGACCTGGTCGGTCTGGCCTTGCTGCTGGCGGTGCTGGGCAGCCAGTGGCGCGGACGCGTACCGGCCCTGGGGGCTGTGCGCGGGGAGTGAGGGCGGCGGCGCGCAGCCAGCGGTGCGCGCTCAGCTATCGCCGTCAGCCCTGCGCTGCCTGGTGCTGGACGGCGTGCACCGGATCCACAGCCGATCACGGCCAGGGCGTAAATAGGGCGCGCATTTGCAACGACGAACGGGCGTCTTTTGGCGCGATGAGCGGGCATGATCCCTCGCGCTCACGCAGCATCGCGCCCAGCACAACCAGCAGGCCGACGAAAAGGCCACTGCCGGCGATCCAGAGAAAGCCCAAGATGCGGCGGGGTGCCTTGAAGACGGCAACCAGATCGCCGCCGGTGGACAGCAGATAAACCAGCAGCGTCGCCAGCGGGGCAGCTCGCCCACGATAGAGGTTCACGGCAATGAATCCAAGGCTTCGGCGCAGCTGATGCGACGGACGACGGGCTTTGCGCTGCGGGCGCCGGTACAAGCCGCCGCTGCCGTCGAGTTCGGCCGGCACGATGAATTTCTCCAGCGGCCGGTTGGCGATGGCCGGCGCGACCACGGCGCCGAGTTCGTGTGCGTAAAGCTTGTGAACGACGGTCAGGAACCGCGCTTGTTCGCCGTCGAGGTGGCGACTTCGTAGTTGACCTGACCGCGCCAGGATCGGCGCTGGATCGGTCTCGGACCGTTGGGAGGGTGTACGCGCTGGGCTTTGAAGTGGAACGTATCGAGCATGTGCGTACATTCAGGCCTTCAGCCGATACCCCGTCTTGAAGATCCACGCCACGATGGCCAGCGCCAGCGCCAGGAAGCCGACGGTGGCAGCCAGGCTCCAGGCCAGGTTCACGTCGGCCTGGCCGTAGAAGCTCCACCGAAAGCCGCTGATCAGGTAGACCACCGGGTTGAACAGCGCCACCTTCTGCCACAACGGCGGCAGCATGTCGATGGAGTAGAAGCTGCCACCCAGGAAGGTGAGCGGCGTGACGATGAGCAGCGGCACCACCTGCAGCTTTTCGAAGCTGTCGGCCCAGATGCCGATGATGAAACCCACCAGGCTGAAGGTCACCGCCGTCAGCGCCAGGAACAGCAGCATCCACGCCGGATGCTCGATGCGCAGCGGCACGAACAGGCCCGCCGTGGCCAGGATGATGAGGCCGACGATGATCGACTTCGTGGCCGCCGCACCCACGTAGGCGATCAGGATCTCCACGTACGACACGGGGGCCGACAGCAGTTCGTAAATGGTG
>JBBQMM010000171.1:0-8740 GCA_038328935.1 Burkholderiales bacterium | reverse complement strand
GGTGGTGCGGAATTCGCGCGGCCCGGGTTGTGGCACCAGCCACGCCGACGCAAAGTAATGCTGCACCATCGCCACCCAGCCACCGTCGGAGGCCTTCTCGTGGCTGGTGCTGCCCTTGGTGATTTCCTTGAATTCGACCTTCTGGAACTTCTTCGCTTCGGTATAGACGGCCGGCCCGGTGAAGGTGAAATAAAAGCTCGATTCGCCTTCAGGCGGATTGCCGTCGCGCGCCAGTTGCAGGTAGACCTGCGCTGGCACCGAGGCCGTGCCCTGGTTGGTGAACTCGTGCTTGACGCCCACGGTGTACGAGCCGCGCTTGAGCGTGTAGGTCTTCAGCAGCTTGTGGCCGTCGATGGCGGGCGACTCGAAGCTGACGTTTATTTCATTGGCGCCTGAGGTGAGTGTGCGCTCGCCTTTGGATATCGTCATCGGCGTCAGGTGGTTCGGCAGTGCGACGCCGGCAGCGCCGGTGATCAAGCCGCTTTGTGCCACATACAGGCGCTTGGCGCTTTGTTCGAACAGCACCAGATTGCGCTTGGGGTCCACCATGTCGCGGTGCGCCAGCAGTTCCAGCCGCACCAGTGAACCGCCCAGGCTGTCGAAAGTGGCTTTGACCACGTCGGTGGTCAGCGTGACCTGCTCGCTGGTGGGCGCGACTGCGGGCGCCGCCGGCAAGGCCGGCGCTGCAGGCGCGCCCGCAATGGCCCCGGCCGCCGGCACCGACGAAGCTGCCGGCACCGAAGCCGTGCCCGGCACCGCTGTGGGGCCGGGTGTCGGCCCGGCAGAAACGGCCGGCTTGCTGGAGCCGCCGAAGATGGACGGTTGACCGGTGTGCTTGTTCCACGCGTCCCACAGCAAAACCAGCGACATCGTGAAAACCACCCACAGCATGGTGCGGCGCATATCGGTCATTTTTGTTTCCGGTTCATGGGCGCAGCATCAGCGTTCGCTGATGGCGCCTCGGGTGGGGTCAGCGCGGTAAAAAACCCGCGACTCGGGTGATTGGAGCTGGATTTGCGGGACCAGACTGAAGTCCACGCGTCGGGCACGGCATCGCAGCCGCCCTCGCACCAGGGGTGGCAGCGAAGCAGGCGCCAACCAGCCAGCGCGGCGCCGCGTGCTGCGCCATGCCGGTTCAGCGCCTGCATGGCATAAGCCGAGCAGCTGGGCTCAAAGCGGCAGGAATTGCCCAGCCAGGGCTTGAACCAGAAGCGGTAGCCGCGCACCAGCATCAGCAGCAGCCACTGCGGGGCACGGCTTGCAGCACGCCCGGCAGCGCGGGCAAACGCCTTCAACACGCCGCACCACCGGCAGGCTCAGTGGCAGCGCTCGACACCGGCGGCGCGGGCCGCTGGGCCCGCAGGCCGCGCTGCGGCACACTCAGCAGCAGATGCTGCAATTCGGAGCGCACCGCCCGCGTCAAGGCGTCGGACTGGGCAGAAACAAACTGCGCCACCGCAAAGCCCTGGCTCAGCCGCAGCAGCCACAGCCCCGAAGGCAAGGCGGCCGCGTGACTTTCAAAGACACTGCGCATTTGACGCTTGATCAGGCTGCGGGTGACGGCGCGGCGCGCATGGCGCTTGGGCACCACACAACCCAGCCACTGCGTGTCAGACGAGTTGTCCACAGACTCGTGCGGGTTGCCCACCGGTGCTGTGGATAACTTGGCGCTCAACAGCAGCCGAGCGGGCTTTTCGGGCGCGGCCGGGCACCCCGCCACGTGATGCAAGGCGAAGTGGGCACTGCGCAACCGCGAGCGCGAGGCCAGCAAGCGCTCGAAGTCGGCCTTGTGGACAAGGCGTTCGAGCATGGATCAGCCTGCCCCGACAGGCGTTCAGACACCCAGGCGCTTGCGGCCCTTGGCGCGGCGGGCGTTGAGCACGGCGCGACCACCACGGGTTTTCATGCGCACGAGGAAGCCATGCGTGCGGGCGCGGCGGATCTTGGAGGGCTGGTAGGTGCGCTTCATGGCAGGCTGGGGGCTCTAAGGCCTTGTTGTGGCCGCGGAGGCCGGTTCTGGAAAAGCCTAGCCGTGGGTTCAAGCACGTCAGGCTGGGTTTGCTGCTCGCGGGCAGCGCTGTTTCTGCGGATCACCTGGGCTGGTCACCCCGGGCTGGTCACCTGGGCTGGTCACCTGGGCTGGTCACCTGGGCTGGTCGCGGGCGGCTTTCGCCTGGCAGCCCTCAAGTTCAAGAGCAGTTCGACAGCACTGTCGCGCCAAGGCAAATCCGGGAAACCCATGATTACAGCAAAAAACACCTTTGCGGTCAAACACTTGCACCACAAACCGTCACTTTGCGCAGGGCTTGACGCCGGCTTCAATTGTGTGGATAACCTAGGTCCGCCGAACGCAACTGCGCACATTTCGGCGGCTCCAAAGAAGAAGATGTCCACAATGAGCCTCGACTTGTGGCAACTGGGTTGCGAACGCCTCGCCACCGAGTTGCCTGAACAGCAATTCAATACCTGGATCCGGCCGCTGGCCGGCACCGCCGACGTCACCACCACCCCGGGTGCAGATGTTCAGCGTGAGGCCAGCACGGTGGTCACGGTGCGCGTGGCCAACCGCTTCAAGCTGGACTGGATACGTACGCAATACGCGTCCCGCATCGAGTCGCTGCTGTGCGACATCGCCGGCCACAGCGTGCGGCTGGACCTGCTGGTGGTGCCCAGCGTACGCCCCGAAACCGCCGGCACCGCGCTGCCCCAACCGGCGATGGCCTTGCGCCGCGGGCCTGCCGTGGCTGCCGCCAGCGTGGCACTCGAAGCACTGGGCTTGCAGACCCCGGTGGGTTCACTGGCCGCCTTGACGCCGGCCTTTGCTGGGCGGCCGCTGGCACCGGCGTCCAACCCCTACCGGCTGAACCCGGCCCTCACCTTCGACACACTGGTGGGCGGCCGCGCCAACCAGATGGCGCGCACGGCTGCACTGCACGTGGCCGGTGCCCCGGGTGCCATGTACAACCCGCTCTTCATCTACGGCGGCGTCGGGCTGGGCAAGACCCATCTCGTGCATGCCGTGGGCAATGCACTGCTGCAAGACAACCCGCAAGCCCGCGTGTTGTACCTGCACGCCGAGCAGTTCATCTCCGACGTCGTCAAGAACTACCAGCGCAAGACCTTCGACGAACTGAAGGCCAAGTACCACAGCCTGGACCTGCTGCTGATCGACGACGTGCAGTTCTTCGCTGGCAAGGAACGCACGCAGGAAGAGTTCTTCAACACCTTCGAAGCCCTGCTGTCCAAACGCGCGCACATCATCATGACCAGCGACACCTACCCCAAGGGGCTGGTGGACATCGATGAACGCCTGACCAGCCGCTTCGACGCCGGCCTGACCGTGGCCATGGAGCCGCCCGAGCTGGAAATGCGCGTCGCCATCCTGATGCGCAAGGCACATGCCGAAGCCACCGAAATGCCCGAAGACGTGGCCTTCTTCATCGCCAAGAACGTGCGCGCCAACGTGCGCGAACTCGAAGGCGCGCTGCGCAAGGTGCTGGCCTACAGCCGCTTCAGCCACAAGGACATCAACATCGGCCTGGCACGCGAGGCGCTGAAAGACCTGCTGAGCATCCAGAACCGGCAGATCGGCGTCGAGAACATCCAGAAGACCGTGGCCGACTTCTACAAGATCAAGGTCGCCGACATGTACAGCAAGAAGCGCCCGGCCAGCATCGCGCGGCCGCGCCAGATTGCCATGTACCTGGCCAAGGATATGACCAAGAAGAGCCTGCCCGAGATCGGTGAGCTCTTCGGCGGACGTGACCACACGACGGTGCTGCACGCCGTGCGCAAGATCGGTGCCGAGCGCACCACCAACCCCGAGCTGAACCAGCAACTGCACGTGCTGGAGCAGACCCTGAAAGGCTGATGAGACCCGATGAACGATGCCGGCAAGTCTGTTGAAAAGAATGGCACAACCACCCTCTTTTCCACAGATCGCATGCTCTGCGACATCTTGTCCCCAATTCGGGTGCATCGGCGCCGGGGTTCGGCACACAGGCTTGCCCTTTGTCTAAACCCTTGTCAGAACAGGCGAAAATAGCCTTGTCCCCAGCCCAGGCCGGGCTCTACTGCTACTACCACCTCTTAAAAAGAGTAAATACATGATTGTTCTGAAAGCGGCCCAAGCCCAGGTCCTGGAAGCGCTGCAGTCGGTGGCTGGCATCGTCGAGCGCCGGCACACGCTGCCCATCCTGGCCAACGTGCTGATGCGCAAGACCGGCGACACGGTGGAGTTCACCACCAGCGACCTTGAAATCCAGGTCCGCACACAAGCCACGCTGGGTGGCGACAGCGGCAACCACAGCACCACCGTGGGTGCGCGCAAGCTGATCGACATCCTGCGCAGCCTGCCGCCCGAACAAACGGTCACGCTGACGGCCAACCAAAACAAGCTCACGCTGCAGGGCGGCAAGAGCCGCTTCACGCTGCAGACGCTGCCGGCCGACGACTTTCCCCTCGTCAACGAAAGTGTCGATTTCGGCCCCGCCTTCAGCGTGCCGCAAAAGACGCTGCGCACGCTCATCAACCAGGTGCACTTTGCGATGGCGGTGCATGACATCCGCTATTACCTCAACGGCATCCTCTTCATCGCCGAAGGCAAGATGCTCACGCTGGTGGCCACCGACGGCCACCGCCTGGCACTGGCGCAGAACGCGCTGGACGCCGAGGTGCCGAACAAGCAAGAGGTGATCCTGCCGCGCAAGACCGTGCTGGAACTGCAGCGCCTGCTGAAAGACGAAGAAACCGCCATCGAAATGCGCTTCGCCAACAACCAGGCGAAGTTCAATTTCAGTGGCATGGAGTTCGTCACCAAGCTGGTGGAGGGCAAGTTTCCCGACTACAACCGCGTCATCCCCAAGAACCACAAGAATGCCATCACGCTGGGACGTGCACCGCTGCTGGCCAGCCTGCAGCGTGCGGCCATCCTGACGAGCGAAAAGTTCAAGGGCGTGCGCGTCAACATCGACCCCGGCGTGCTGCGCATCGCGTCCAGCAACGCGGAGCAGGAAGAAGCCAAGGAAGAGCTCGAGATCGACTACAACGGCGACGCCATCGAGATCGGCTTCAACGTCACCTACCTGATCGAAGTGCTGGCCAACAGCAGCCACGAGATGGTGAAGCTCGAACTGCAGGATGGCGCCGCCAGCGCCCTGTTCAGCATCCCCGAACTACCCGGCTTCAAGTACGTGGTGATGCCCATGCGCATCTGACGCCCACCTGCAGGCAGCGTTCATGCCACCCCACACCAGCACAGCGGGCCCAGGCCCGCTGAAGCGTTTCTAAGGCGTTTCAAAAACGTTTTGAACCCAGCGCCGAAGCCCGCCAAACCGGCCCCGCGCCAGCCCACCCGAAGAGCCCCTGATGACCGAAAACACCGCCAACAAGCCCGAACCCAAGCTGGGTGAAGGCGTCATTCAGCGCGAAGTGCCGACTGCCGAAGGTGCCGCGGCCAGCACTGGCAGCGAAGCCAGCACGGCCTATGGCGAAGGCAGCATCCAGATCCTGGAAGGCCTGGAAGCCGTGCGCAAGCGCCCCGGCATGTACATCGGCGACACCTCAGACGGCACCGGCTTGCACCACCTGGTGTTTGAAGTGGTGGACAACAGCATCGACGAAGCGCTGGCCGGCCACTGCGACGACATCGTCGTCACCATCCACAGCGACAACAGCATCAGCGTCACCGACAACGGCCGCGGCATACCCACCGGCGTGAAGATGGACGACAAGCACGAACCCAAGCGCAGTGCAGCCGAAATTGCGCTGACCGAGCTGCACGCCGGCGGCAAGTTCAACCAGAACAGCTACAAGGTCTCGGGCGGTCTGCACGGCGTTGGCGTCAGCTGTGTCAACGCGCTCAGCGTGTGGCTGCGCCTGGTGGTGCGCCGCGAAGGCAAGGTGCACGCGCTCGAGTTCAAGCGCGGCTTCACGCAAGACCGCGTCATCGAGATGCGCGAAGCGGCCACCGGGCTGGTAGAAACCAGCCCGATGAAGATCACCGGCGAAACCGAGAAGCGCGGCACCGAGGTGCACTTCCTGCCCGACGACACCATCTTCACCAACATCGATTTCCATTACGACGTACTGGCCAAGCGGCTGCGCGAGCTGAGCTTCCTGAACAACGGCGTGAAGATCCGCCTGGTGGACGAACGCAACGGCAAGGAAGACAACTTCGCCTTTGCCGGCGGCGTGAAGGGCTTTGTCGGCTTCATCAACACCGGCAAGAAGGTGCTGCACCCCAACATCTTCCACGCCATGGGCGACAAGCTCAGCGACCAGGGCACCAACATCGGTGTCGAAGTGGCCATGCAGTGGAATGACGGCTACAACGAAAACGTCCTCTGTTTCACCAACAACATCCCGCAGCGTGACGGCGGCACTCATCTGACTGGCTTGCGAGCCGCGATGACCCGCGTCATCAACAAATACATCGAAGAAAACGAAATCGCCAAAAAGGCCAAGGTCGAAGTGGCCGGTGACGACATGCGCGAAGGCCTGGCCTGCGTCGTCAGCGTGAAGGTACCCGAGCCCAAGTTTTCAAGCCAGACCAAGGACAAGCTGGTCAGCAGCGAAGTGCGCGGCCCGGTGGAAGACATCGTCAGCAAGCTGCTGACCGACTGGCTGCTGGAAAACCCGGTCGACGCCAAGATCATCTGCGGCAAGATCGTCGACGCCGCGCGCGCCCGCGAAGCGGCCCGCAAGGCACGCGAAATGACGCGCCGCAAAGGCGTGATGGACGGCATGGGTCTGCCCGGCAAACTGGCCGACTGCCAGGAAAAGGACCCCAGCCAGTGCGAGATCTACATCGTGGAGGGCGACAGCGCCGGTGGCAGCGCCAAGCAGGGACGTGACCGCAAGTTCCAGGCGATCTTGCCGCTGCGCGGCAAGATCCTGAACGTGGAACGTGCACGCTACGAGCGCTTGCTCTCCAGCGACAGCATCGTCACCCTCATCACCGCGTTAGGCACCAGCATCGGCCCCGAAGAATTCAACATCGACAAGCTGCGCTATCACCGCATCATCATCATGACCGACGCCGACGTGGACGGCGCGCACATCCGCACGCTGCTGCTGACGTTCTTCTACCGCCAGATGCCGGTGCTGGTGGAGCGCGGCCACATCTACATTGCGCAGCCGCCGCTGTACAAGGTGAAGCTGGGCAAGCACGAGCAGTACATCAAGGACGGCCCAGAGCTTGATGCCTACTTGCTGAAGGTGGCGCTGGATGGCGGCGCGGTGTGGCCCCACGGCGCTCCGGCCGATGCGGCCGATGCGGCGGCGCTGGGCGGGACCAGTGCGAACACCAGTGCGAACACCAGCACGAACACGAACACGAGCACCAGCACGAGCACCAGCACCAGTGTCCCCACATCCGCCATCGAAGGTGAAGCACTGGAACGGCTGGCGCGCAGCTACCTGCAAGCCAACAGCGTGATCAACCGCCTGAGCAACTGGATGGACCTGGACGCACTGCGCGCAATGGGCAACGGCCTGACGCTGAACCTGGACAACGCAGCCAGCGCCGAGCAAAGCGCCATCGCGCTGCAAGGCCAGCTGGCCGCGGCGCACAACGACGCCCAGGTGACAGCCGAATTCGACGCGCGCAGCGACAAGCACATCCTGCGCATCAGCCGCCGCCACCACGGCAACGTGAAGAGCAGCGTCATCACGCAAGACTTCCTGCACGGCGCCGACTACGCCGCGCTGGCCGGCGCCGGCACCAGCTTCCTGGGCCTGCTGGGCGCCGACGCGGTGGTGCGCCGCGGCGAGGGCGAAAGGATGAAAGAGCAAAAGGTGGTGGACTTCCGCGCTGCCATGGCCTGGCTGATGGCCCAGGCCGAAAACGCCGTTGGCCGCCAGCGCTACAAGGGCCTGGGTGAGATGACCCCCGGGCAGCTGTGGGAAACCACGATGGACCCCACCGTGCGCTGGCTGCTGCGCGTGCAGATAGACGACGCCATCGAGGCCGACAAGGTGTTCACGATGCTGATGGGCGACGAGGTGGAACCGCGGCGTGATTTCATCGAGACGAATGCGTTGAGGGCGGCGAATATCGACGCTTGATGCTGCTTGCCCTGCCGTTGGGTGCCAGATTAGTTGCGACTCGCGCCACAGTTCTGCGACGGGCGGTCGCTAGTTGTTGCGACTGGCCTACCGCACCCTGGGAAGACAAGAGCGGGGCTCGACGATGAAATAGGTGACGGTTAAACTTCTCCGGTGCTGTCGGTCAGTGAACGCATCGTCAGTGCTGCCGTCAGTGCCAAGGTCAGTGCCAAGGTCAGTGCCACCGTAAGCGCCACTTCCGCGTGGCCGCCAAGACCATGCTCGCCGAGTCGGCCTCTTTCCAGAAACAGCTGTGCGATTTGCGAGCTCGGCCACGGACCTCTGAAGTTGCCCCGTAGTGGGACCACAATCATCCCGCACGCCTGCAATGGCAGTGACTTGTTCTGGCCATCGGTGCATTGACGAATGCGACTCCAATCGCGTTTGTCGACTACTGGGTGCTTGACCATGTGTACCGCAAGAACGAACGGTCGGTCCCCACCAAGTTGTCGGCCTTCAGGTCCGCACGGCCGTTCCGTCAAACCGCGGTGACGTTGAACCGATCGCAGAGGTCATCGACCTGCCGTGCCTTGAGCTTCTCCGCTATCAGCTTGCGCAGCCCGCTGCGCTTGTAGATGGCATAGGCAAACGCCTTGTTCATCTGCCGCGACACGTATCGGATCCCGTCCCAACG
>JBBQMM010000170.1:0-8756 GCA_038328935.1 Burkholderiales bacterium | reverse complement strand
AGGAAGGGCTGTCTGCCAGGACGCAGCACTGGGAATTCTGGACCGGCTGGGTTCTGCTGGCCGTGGTGCTGTTTGCCCGCCGTGGGCTGGTGGGTGCGCTGCAAGGCAGCCAGGCGCGGCTGCGCGGCGCCTGGGTGCGGCTGCGCCGCGGGGGCTGACGATGAGCACCCCACTGCTGCACGTGCAGGACTTGTGCAAGAGCTTCGGCGGCGTGCAGGCCACCAACCATGTGCATCTGCAGGTGCAGCGCGGCGAGGTGCACGCCCTCATCGGCCCCAACGGCGCCGGCAAGACGTCGCTGGTGGCGCAGCTGGCGGGCCAGCTGGCGCCCGACAGCGGCCGCATCCTGTTCGGCGGTGTCGACATCACGCATCGCCCGGCGCATGCGCGCGCCCGCATGGGGCTGGCGCGCTCGTTCCAGATCACGCGGCTGTTCAAGACCTTCACGGTGCTGGAGCACCTGGCGCTGGCGCTGCAGGCGGTGCAGGGCAGCAGCCTGCGTGCCTGGAGCCCGGTGCGGCGCGAGCGCAACCGTTTTCAGCAGGCGCGCGACCTGCTGCCTGAACTGGGCCTGGCCGAACTGGCCGACGCCCCCACCGACGCGCTGTCGCACGGCCAGCGGCGCGCGCTTGAAGTGGGCATGGCGGTGGCCACGCAGCCCCGCCTGGTGCTGCTGGACGAACCCATGGCCGGCATGGGCCCGGAAGAATCGCAGCGCATGGAAGTGCTGATCCAGCACCTGCGCCGCAGCACCACGCTGCTGCTGATCGAGCACGACGTGGACGCCGTGTTCCGCCTGGCCGACCGTGTGTCGGTGCTGGTCAGCGGCCAGATCGTGGCCACCGGCACGCCTGACGAAGTGCGGCGCAATGACGAGGTCATCGCCGCCTACCTGGGGCAGGACTGATGGACCAGCAGCCGATGGGTGGCCGGCCCGACACGACTTCCGCCAAGCCGCCGCTGCTGCAGGCCGAAGGCCTGCGCGCCGGCTACGGCACGGCGATGGTGTTGCACGGCGTGAGTCTGCAGTTGAACGCCGGCGAAGTGGTGGGCCTGCTGGGCCGCAACGGCATGGGCAAGACCACGCTGGTGCGCACGTTGATGGGCGTCATCAAACCCACCGCGGGCAGCGTGCAGGTGCTGGGCAAGCCGCTGGCCGGCCTGGCGCCGCATGCCATTGCGCGCCTGGGCCTGGCGCTGGTGCCGGAAGGGCGGCAGGTGTTCAGCAACCTCAGCGTGGAGGAGCATCTCAGCGCGTTTGCGCGGCAGGAGCCGCAGAAGGACATGCGGCAGGACCTGCAGCAAGACGCGCGGCAGGACGTGCGGCCAGCTGCAGGGGCAGGCACGGCGCCCTGGACGCCGGCACGCGTGTTTGAAATGTTCCCGCGCCTGGGCGAGCGGCGTCGGAACATGGGCAACCAGCTCTCCGGCGGAGAGCAGCAGATGCTGGCCATCGGCCGCGCGCTGGTCACCAACCCGCGCCTGCTGATACTGGACGAAGCCACTGAAGGCCTGGCGCCGCTGATCCGCGAAGAAATCTGGCGCGCATTGGCTTTGCTGCGCGCGGGCGGCCAGACCATCCTGGTGATCGACAAGTACGTGCAGCGCCTGATACGCCTGGCCGACCGCCACCTGATCCTGGAAAAGGGCGTGGTGGTGTGGTCCGGCCCCTCGGCAGCGCTGCAGGCCGACCGTGGCCTGTGGCAGCGCTACCTGGGTGTGTAGGCCTGGGGCGGGCCAACTTCCCCTGCGCGCCCGGTCAAGCGCCGCTGCCCGCCTGGTTGGCGGCGGCGGCTGTCTGGGCAGTGGCTGCTGATGCAGCCGGCGCTGCCGCCATCGGCACCGCAGCAGCACCCGGGGTGGCCAGGCCGTTGACGCCCAGCAGCATGCCCATCGTGATGGTCAATGCCATTGCAAAAGCGGTGGCTTGGTGGCGCGGGGTGCTGAAAGTGGTGTTCATCTATGGGCTCCGGGTGCGGGTGGGGTGGGTCGATGGGTGCACTGTAGGCAGTGCATGGGCGTGTTGCGATGGGCATGTGACAAGCGGTGATTTCGTGGCCCCAGAACGCAAAAATGCGCGACGAAACCTCGCCGTGCGGTGCCGGTCGCCGGTCGCCGGCCCACCGGGCGGGCCTCGCCATCCACGGCTACCAGCCGGCCCGGCGGCGCATGTCGCATCATCGGGGCTGCATGAAAGCACTGACCGCCCGATGAAGCTGCCGGTCCTGACCGCCGCCCGGCTGCTCGCCACAACCAGTGGTCGCGTAGCGCGGCCGCCTTTCGACGGTCTGACGCTGCAGGCGCTGGTGGGCGGGCTGCCCGCGCGGCGCGCTCGATGAAGGTGCCTGCCCCGCCACTGGTGGTGGTGTTCAACGTCGGCGCCGGGCACGGCCAGGCTGACGAAGTGCGCGCCACGTTGCAGACCGGCTGTGCCGAGGCCGGGCGCACGCTGCACTTGCTGGAGGTTCATGACCCGCGGCAACTGGGCGCCATGGCGCGCCAGGCCGTGGCCCAGGCACAGCAGGTCGGCGGTGTGGTGGTGGCCGCTGGCGGCGACGGCACCATCAACGCTGTCGCCCAGGCTGCGCTTGGCAGCGGCTGCACCTTTGGCGTGCTGCCCCAGGGCACCTTCAACTATTTCAGCCGCGCCCACGGCATCCCGGCCGACGCCCATGAAGCGTTGCAGGTGCTGCTGGCCGGCCACCACCAGCCGGCGCAGGTGGGGTTGGTGGGCGAGCGTGTTTTCCTCGTCAACGCCAGCCTGGGCCTGTACCCGCAACTGCTGGAAGAGCGCGAGGACTGGAAGCGCCAGTTCGGACGCAGCCGCCTGGTGGCCTTCGGTGCCGGGCTCGCCACCATGCTGCGCGGGCACCGCAGCCTGCGCCTTCGGGTGCAAAGCCAGGGGCAGGAACGGGAGCTGCGCACGCCCACGCTGTTTGTCGGCAATAACGCGCTGCAGCTGCAGCGGCTGGGTCTGCCCGAGTCCGAGGCTGTCGATGCGGGCTACCTGGCCGCCATCGCGCTGCGCCCGGTGGGGGTCTTGAAGATGCTGGGCCTGCTGTTGCGCGGCGCTTTCGGTCGCCTGGGCGGTGCCGATGAGCTGGTGCACCTGGCCACACGCCAGTTGACGGTGCGTGCGAGCCGCCGCGTGGGCACCCTGGGTTCACAGCGCATCAAGGTGGCCACCGACGGCGAGGTGACGTGGATGCGCTTGCCGCTGACCTTTCGCGTGGCGCCGCAGCCACTGGATCTGCTGCGCCCACCCCCGCCGGCGCGCGAAATGCAGGCCGCCGAATGACGCTGCTGCTGCAGGTTTCAGACCCGCACTTCGGCACCGAGCGCCCGGCCGTCGTCGAAGCCCTGGTGCGGCTGGCGCTGACGCTGAAGCCGCAGGTGCTGCTGCTCTCGGGCGACATCACGCAGCGCGCCACGCGCGCCCAGTTCGCGGCTGCGCGGGCGCTGGTGCAACGTTTGCAGGTGCCGCAGTGCCTGGCCGTGCCTGGCAACCACGACATCCCGTTGTGGCACCTGCCGCTGCGCCTGCTGCGGCCTTATGCGCGCTACAGCGCTGCCTTCGGCCCCGAACTGGAACCCAGCCTGGAGACCGACGATCTGCTGCTGCTGGCCCTGAACACCACGCGCTGGTGGCGGCACGAAGACGGGCAACTCTCGGCCGCGCAGATTGAACGGGTGGCGCGCCGACTGGTGCTGGCGCGGCCTTCCCAGCGGCGTGTGGTGATGGTTCACCAGCCGCTGGTGGTGACGCGGCCCGAGGACGAGAAGAACCGCCAACACGGCCACGCCGCGGCCCTGCAGGCCTGGGGCGCCGCGGGCGTGGACTTGATCGTCGGCGGGCACATCCACCTGCCCTTCGTGCTGCCGCTGGCTGCCGGCGGCTGGGCGGTGCAGGCGGGCACGGCCGTCAGCACCCGCGTGCGTGCCGGGGCCGGCAACTCCGTCAACCTGATACGCATCGATGCCGCCGCATCCGAACGCGCGGTGGTGGAGCGCTGGGACCACCTCCCGGCCGAGGGGGCTTTTGTGCCATGTGAGAGGCATTGCCTGCGGGCGCCGGCAGGAGGCTGAGGCGCTCGGCGCCCCAGCCCCCAATCGCCCAGGCGCGTTTGCGGCGGGCTGACCATGCCGCACAGCGCGCCGATGCCGATGGCGCGATTTGTAGCCCGCGCCCGGGGGCATGTCGCGAAGCAGCAGTCGCGGGTCAACGGTCGACGAAGACTCCCAGCCTTTGCATCATCCACTCACCACGTGCATTTCGAAGCATCTCGCTCCAGTCCGAAAAGACGGAAGCCCGTCCAATGAACTCATCCCACCTTCTGTCTCTTCGCTCTTCAAGGTTCGAGAATCTTTCGACACTGAAGCCACTTGCACCCAGCAGAGCCGCAAAGCTCGAGAACTTGGTGTAGCGAGAGAGGAAGCTGGGCGTCAGCAACTCGTCGACCGGAATTCGGCATGACTTTGCGTCAGCCCCGGCCGGACTCGATGGCAGCTGTGCGTAGCGGTGTGCCGATCCGATTTCTGGAAAGCTTGTCATGCACTTTCTCCTCAACGTAGGCGACGGCGGAAGTCACGTGCGCTTTTGAGGCGATGATGACGGGCCGCGCAGCCTGCATCTGTACGCTAGCGCATGTTCTTTGACAGCATGACTGCAATTACCCACCAGCACGTCGCTGATCAACTGCCAGGAGCCAGGGCCGGCAAAGCGGCGCGGTGGGAAACCGCTGGGAGCGGGGATGACGAAGCGGCGGTGCGCCCAAGGCCGTTCAATCCAGCTTGATGCCCAGGTCCACCGCCAGCTTGATCCACACCGGTACGTCGCGCGCCCAGTCGGCGCGGGTGTCGGCCAGGTTCTTGGGCTTGTTCGGGATCGCAAAGCTTTCGCGGATCTGCGCTGCGCGTGCGGTGTTGGCGCCTTCCACCGCCACCTGGCTCAGCGCGCGCAGCACGGCTTCGGGCGTGCCGGCGGGCGCCATCAGCGGCAGGCCGCCTTCCAGTTGCACCAGGCGGCCCTGCACCCCTTGCTCCATCAGCGTGGGCACGTCGGGCAGCTTGGGGCTGCGGTAGGCACCGGTGACGCCGATGGCCTTCACGCCGCGCGTGGCCACGGTGTTGAAGGCCTGGAAGCTGCCGATGGCCACCTGCACCTGGCCCGATGCGACGTCGATCCACATCGGTGACTCACCGCGGTAGTTCACGGTGACGATCTTCGTGCCCTCGGCGCGGTTGGCCTGGTCGGCCACCATCTGCGGGTAAGAGCCGGGCGCGTAGCTGCCCATGTTGGTGTTGTTGGCCTTGGCAAAGGCCATCAGCTCGCGGTAGTTGTTGATGCCCAGTTTCTCGGGCACGCCCATCACCAGCGGCCCTGAAGGGAAAAAGGCCACCGGCACGATGTCCTTGTCCAGGTTGTAGGGCAGCTTGCTGTACAGCACGCGGTTCTGCCACACGGTGCCTGACGTGGTCATCAGCAGCGTGTAGCCATCGGGCGGCGACTTGGCCACCGCATCGATGGCGATGATGGCGCCCGCGCCGGGCTTGTTTTCGACCACTGCCGTGACACCGAACTTGGCTGTCAAATGCTCGGCGTACAGGCGCGCGTAGAGGTCGGTCAGGCCGCCGGGCGGAAAGGCCACGACGATGCGTATGGTCTTGCTGGGCCAGTCGCCGGCGGCGCGGCTGGCGGGTTTGATTTCCGTGGTTTGCGCCTGCGCGCCGGGCCACAGGGCGGCGGCGCCGGTGCCGACCGTGGCTGCAAGGGCTTGCCGGCGGGTGATGCCTGTAGTTGAACGCATGCGGGTCTCCGAGTGGTTTGCTGGGGCTGCCCGATGCTAGGTGTGGCCAGCCCGTGCACACCTCGGCGAAGACCCTCAGTGCCCGGCAGCCTTGCCCCAAAGATCCTTCAGCCGCGCGTCGCGCCCGCAGGACGTGCGGTAGTAGTTGTAGCGAACCGGATTCTTCTTGTAGTAGTCCTGGTGATAGTCCTCGGCCAGGTAGAAAGCGGTGGCGGGCTGAATCTGCGTCACGATGGGCTCGCGGAAAGGCTTGTTCTTCTCCAGCGCCGCCTTGGAGGCCTGCGCCGCCGCCAACTGCTGCGGCCCATGCGTGAAGATGGCCGTGCGGTACGGGCTGCCGGCATCACAGAACTGACGGTCCACCGTGGTGGGGTCGATGCTGCGCCAGTACACGGCGAGCAGTTGTTCGTAGCTGACCTTGGCCGGGTCGTAGACGATCTCCACCGCTTCGGCGTGGCCGGTGGTCTTGGCCGACACCTGGTTGTAGGTGGGGTTGGCCACCGTGCCGCCGATGTAGCCCGAGGTGGTGGACCGCACGCCCGGCACCTTGTCGAAGTCCGACTCCACGCACCAGAAGCAGCCACCGGCGAAGGTGGCTTTGGCGGTGGCGGAGGCGGCCGCCGGGTTTGCAGCAGCCTGTGCCACCACAGCGGCGGCAGCCAGCGAGAGTGCGGCGCCCACTGCCCCGCCCGCAACGGCGCGCAGGGCCGTGGGCTTGCGTGCAGCGGCCTTCACGCTGCCACCGGCGCAAAACGCAGCGCCACGCCGTTGTTGCAGTAGCGCTTGCCGCTGGGCTTGGGCCCGTCGTTGAAGATATGGCCCTGATGCCCGCCGCAGCGCACGCAGTGGTATTCAGTGCGCGGCAGCAGCATTTTGAAGTCGGTCTTGGTGCCCAGCGCGTCGGGCAGCGGGGTGTGAAAACTGGGCCAGCCGGTGCCGCTTTCGTACTTGGCGGTGTGCGAAAACAGCGGCAGTTCGCAGCCGGCGCAGTGGTAGGTGCCGGCGCGCTTTTCACTGTTCAGCGCGCTGGTGCCGGCGGCTTCGGTGCCCTCGCCGCGCAGCACACGGTAGGCGTCGGCAGGCAGGCGCTTTTTCCATTCGGCGTCGCTCAGCACCACGCGGTCGGCGCGGCTGGGGTCCGATGCCGCGCGCGCAGCACCTGCCAACCCCAGACTGGAAAACAGGCCGAGAAGATCACGTCGTGTCATGTGTTGCTCCTTGTTCATGGCTCTTCAGTCGGCTCAGGGGCGACGATCTTTCAAGATCCTTCGGCCCCAGGGGTGCAGAGCTGTTCGGGCCGGTGCCGGGTTGTAAAAGCGCCAGAATGCTGGCACACCCTGCGCTCCACGAGACAAAGCAAAGACCATGACGACAACAGACAGCGATTTCGGCCTCATCGGCCTGGCCGTGATGGGCCAGAACCTGGCGCTGAATGTGGAAAGCCGTGGATTTCAGGTCAGCGTGTTCAACCGCACCACCCGCGTCACGCACGACTTCATGGCGCAGCACCCGGGCAAGCGGCTGCTGGCGTGCGAAACGCTGCAGCAGTTCGTGCAAAGCCTGGCGCGGCCGCGCAAGGTGCAGCTGATGGTGCAGGCGGGTGCTGCGGTGGACGCTGTCATCGAGCAACTCATACCGCTGCTGGAGCCGGGCGACATCATCATCGACGGCGGGAACAGTCTGTACACCGACACCGAGCGGCGCGACGCCCACCTCGGCAGCAAGGGCTTGCGCTTCGTCGGCGCCGGCATCTCCGGCGGCGAAGAAGGTGCCCGCAAGGGCCCCAGCATCATGCCCGGCGGCTCGGCCAGCACCTGGGCCGCAATCAAGCCTATTTATGAAGCCATTGCCGCCAGGGTCGATGGCGAGCCCTGCGTGGTGCACATCGGCCCGGGCGGCGCCGGGCACTTCGTCAAGATGGTGCACAACGGCATCGAATACGGCGACATGCAGCTCATCTGCGAGGCCTATGCGCTGCTGCGCGCAGCCGGCATGCCCACCGCCGAAGTGGCGCGCGTCTTCGACACCTGGAACCAGGGCGATTTGCAAAGCTACCTGATCGAGATCACCGCCCGCGCGCTGGAGCAGGTGGACCCCGAAACCGGAAAACCGCTGGTGGACGTGATCCTGGACAAAGCCGGCCAGAAAGGCACCGGCCGCTGGACTCTCATCAGTGCGGCCGAAAACGCCGTCGTCATCAGCACCATCAACGCCGCCGTCGAAGCGCGGGTGCTCTCGTCAATGCACGCGCTGCGCCAGGTGGCGGCCACGCAACTGGCCGGGCCCGAGGGTGCGCTCACGATCGACCACCAGGCGCTGGTGGCGATGGTGCATGACGCGCTGTATGCGTCCAAGGTCATCAGCTACACGCAGGGCCTGGACCTCATGCGCACCATGGGCGAGAAGAAGAACTGGGGCCTGGACCTGGGCGCCATCGCGTCGATCTGGCGCGGCGGCTGCATCATCCGGGCGCGCTTTCTGGAGCGCATCACCGAGGTCTACCGCGCCGACCCCGGGTTGGCCAACCTGGCCCTGGCGCCGTACTTCTGCGAGCTGCTGGGCCGCGTCCAGCAACCCTGGCGTCAGGTGGTGGCGCTGGCAGTGAGCCAAGGCATTCCGGTGCCCGCCTTCAGTGCGTCATTGGCCTACTACGACAGCCTGCGCAGCGCGCGGCTGCCCGCCAACCTGCTGCAGGCGCAGCGCGATTTCTTCGGCGCGCACACCTACGAGCGCGTGGACAAGCCGGCGGGGCAGTGGTTCCACACGCAGTGGCCTGAGGTGATCGATTGATGCCGGCCGGCAGCTTCCTTGTACCCGCAACGCAGGAGCCCGTCATGAGCAAGAAAGCCGACTACAGCGCCGAAGAATGGCAGACCATCGTCAAGGCCGCGCCGATGGCGGGCCTGGCAGTCACGCTGGCCAGCCCCAACGGGCCCTTCGGCGTGATGA
>JBBQMM010000169.1:0-8825 GCA_038328935.1 Burkholderiales bacterium | reverse complement strand
TCGTCGAACACCAGCGGCTCGCTGACCTTGAGCAAACCCACCAGGTGGTACTCGAACGGCCGCGACAGTTCTTCGGCGCCTGCCAGCGACAGGAAACGCAGCTTGGGCGCTGCGGCCACCTTGACTTCAAAAGCCAGCGGAACGACGGTGCTCACGGGTGGACCTCGGTGTTGCGAACTGCAGGCTTCGCCTGCTGATCGGCCCGGTGGCTCACTGGAGTACCTTCGCGCCGAAGCGCCACGGTATTCGCTTTGGGAACGGGCCGGCGGCTCATGGGGCTGCGCCCTGCGCCAGCTGGGTCCTCAACGTGGCGTTGCTTTCAGCCTGCACCTGCGCAGTCACCAGCCAGCCCTGCACCGGCTTGGTGGCTTCATTGCGCAGCACCACCGCGCGCAGCACGGGCGGCGAAAAGCCTGCGTCGACCAGCGTCTGCGCCAGGTAGCCCGCACGGTGCGAATATCGTCCATGGCCTTGCAGCACGAAGTCGGCAGCGCCCGCCACGTCGTCGTGCGCTTCCACGGTGAACACGAGCCAGCCCGCACCGTCGAAACTGGCGAGACTGGAGCGCGCAGCACGGGCAAATTCAGTCAGCACGCCGAAATAGCACAGCGTATCGGCCGAGACCAGCACATCGAACGCTGCCGGCCGCGACTGCAGGAAGGCCACCAGCTCAGCTTCCCGCAGTTCGTCGTAACCCCCGCGTTCGATGGCCTGCCGCAGCATGCCAGCCGACAAATCCACGCCCACCAGCGTCTTGGCGTACGGCAGCAGATGCGGCGCGCACAGACCGGTGCCGCAGCCGGCATCGGCCACACGCCAGACCTTGGCCGCCGGCGCCAGCACCTCGGCCAGTGCTTCGCCCATCAGCTCGGGCGCGCGGTAGTCCAGATCCTTCAGCTTGCTGTCGAAGCTGTCGGCGAAACCATCGAACGACATGCGCACGTAGTCGTCCGATGCGCGTTCGGGCACGTCCACGCCCGTGAAGGCCGCCAGATAGTGCGCCGGCTGCGGGTTGTCGGGCTCGTCGCGCATCCAGTCTCGGTAGACCTGCGCGGCCTGCTCGGGCATGTCCCAGGTGGAATAGGCCAGGCCCAGCAAGCGCCGCAGACCGGGCGCACGCGGCGTGGTCACCAGCCCGGCGGCGCATTGCGCCAGCGCGTCGTTGAGCCGGCCCTGGCGCAGGTACAGCTCGGCCAGGTTCTCGCGCGCGTCGGTGAACCCCGGCGCAGCCCCCAGCAAGGCCTTGAAGGTGCGTTCGGCGCCTTCCTTGTCGCCCTTGCGGCCCAGCAGCACCGCCAGGTTGTTAAGGGCGTCGTAGCGCGCCGGGTCGAGCTCCACGGCACGCCGGTAGCAGCTTTCGGCCTCTTCCAGACGGTTGGCCGTGAAGTGCACGTTGCCCAGGTTGTTGTGGAACATCGGCTCTTCGGGCTTGACCGCGACGGCACGCTCGATCAGTGCCACGCCTTCATCCCTGGAGCCGAACTGCCCTTCCAGCATGCCCAGCAGGTGCAGGCCATCGGGGTTGTCGGGCTCCAACTGCAGGGCCTGCTGATAGGCCTGGCGCGCCTGTTCCACCTCGCCTGAGCCGTGCGCCTGCATCGCCTGCTGCAGCAGCGCCAGGGTCGTGATCTCGGTGTTGGGAGCCGAAGCTTGCATGTTGGAAGTGCGCCGTGGGCACAAGGTGCTTGCCGATGTGCTGACTCTGCAGCAAAGTAGGTGCAGCGGCAAGCCGCGCTTGCCACCATTGCAGCCCACGGTCGACATCCAAAAAATGAGGCGTGTGTCGGCACCGCCGGCACCACCGGCACCACCGGCACCACCGGCACCACCGCCCGACCTGCCCACCCTTCACCGGCCATCCAGCATGCCTTCAAGCCTGAGTTTCGATCTCCACCTGGGGCCTGGCGGCCGGGCAGCAGCGGTTGCGCAGCGCACAGCGGGCGGACCAGCTGCACGGCTGCTGCTGTTGGGCGACTTCAGCGGCCGCAGTGCCGGCCGTGCCGCCAAGGCTGCCACGGCCGCCACGGCCAGTATCCCCGCGCCAGCGCCGGCCGCAGAGCGCTGGTCGGCACGGACGACTCTTGTGGACATCGACAACCTGGACGCGGTGATGCGGCTGATGGCGCCGAAAGTGGCGCTGCAGGTGCAGGGCCATTGCGAGTTTGCACCGCAGTCACTGGATGACTTTCACCCCGACCAGTTGATGCACAGTCTGCCGCTGCTGCAACAAGGCCTGGCCCGGTTGAAGGCTTTGCAAGACCCGGCGCAGTTTGCCAAGGCGGCCGCGGAGTGGGATGCCCAGCAGGGCTCCAGTGTCCAGGCGCCCGCAGCTGAGGCTGCGGCTGCGGCTGGGACAGAGGCTGCGGCAGCGGCTGCGACCGCGCCCGCCAGCAGTGCCGGCGACCTGCTGAGCTCGCTGTTGGGCGGCAAAGTGCAGGCGGTTGCCAGGGCGCCTGCGTCGCCCGCATCACCCGCGTCGCCTGCGCCCCACACCGGCATCGACGCCTTGTTGCACAGCGCGGTGGCGGGCCATGTGGTGCCTGCCGCACCGGCGCATCAATCGGCCTATGTGGCAGCGGCGCAAGCGGCGCTGGCCGACGACCTGCGGGCCGTCTTGCACGACCCGGCCTTTCAGGCGCTGGAGGGCGCCTGGCGGGGCGTGCAGCTGCTGGTGTCGCGGTTGGAACTGGGCGAGCAGCTGGAGCTGCATCTGGCCGATGCCGCACTGCCCGACTTGCTGGCCGATCTGGTGGCTGCCCAGGGGCGTGTTGAAGCCACCGCGTTGTGCGGCCTGTTTGCCGGCAAGCACCGCGACGGCGGTGTCGCCGGCGATGAGCCAGCCGGCCCACATTGGCTGGCGGTCTTCGGCCTGCTCAGTTTCGGTGGCTCTGCCGTCGATCTGGGCTTGCTGGCTGCCGTCGGTACGGCGGCCGCACGCGCGCAGACGCCCTTTGTCGCCATGGCTTCGGCCGCACTGGTACGGGCAGCGCTGGCTGCAGAAAGCGAAGAAGCCGCAGACAAAACGGGTTGGACCACGTTGCGACGCAGCCAGGTGGCGCCGTGGCTGGGACTGATGAGTTCGCCGTTGCTGCTGCGGCTGCCTTTCGGGCGGCGCCACGTACCGGTACTACAGCTTGACTTCGAAGAGATCACAGGCGCCGTCGAGCCGGCCCCACTGCTGTGGGGCTCGGGCGCCATCGCGGCTGCAGCCTTGTTGGGGCAAGCCTGTGGTGAAACCAACGCCGGCACCAGCACCAGGGCCACCATCAACACCCCCAACCGGACGCTGGACGACCTGCCCGCCTGGGTGCTGCGAGACGCCGACAGCGAGTCTCAACTCCAGGCTTGTGCGGGGCAGTACCTCACCGAAGCCGAAACTGAATCATTGCAGAGCGCTGGACTGATGGCCTTGCTGAGCCACCGAAACGCTGGCGCGGTCACTTTGCATCGCTGGCAGTCCGTTGCGCAACCGCTGTGCGGTCTGTCCATGCGGCCCGGTCTTCAACTTTCGATTTGACACGCCGCTGTGCAGTCGCGCAGTGCAAGCCAAGGCTTGCTGCTCAGGCTGGACGCTCAGAAGGGAGCCGAAGAGGGCCGCTCGTCATTTGGCAGGGCCCGACAGGGCAATCGACTGACCATCCGAGGGCGACGGGCGCCAGCGGCGCTTCTTTGCCATCCATGGTCATCAAGGCAGCCAGCAGCGCAGCCTGCAGTCAATCGCCAAGACCCGGGCCTGGCGCGGTATTCAAGACTGCGAACGCGCAGGCGCGCTGACTTCAACCCAGGAACGACAACGCGCGGCTGGCAAGGTTACGTACGCTTGAAAACAACAGTTCCAAGACCCAGCGCATGAACGCCATTGTCACATCAGCCACCTGCACGGTCTTGCGGCCCAGATAACCCCAAATGGCCTTGATCAGGGTCTTGAGGTAGTCAGCCACTTCCTTGTAAACACGGGCGCCGGTTGTGAGCGCCCAAGCCAAATGGTCCAGTACCGTGACCTGCGACACCAAGCTCGCACCCACGGCGTTCAGCATCAGCTTGCCGGTTGACTTCAACAGCCAGCCCAAAGCGCGGCCGATCATGCTCAATAGCGAAGCCGATCCCATCAGAAAACTGCCCCGCCCCTGAGCAGCGCCTTCCAGCCAGCTCTTCACCTGCGCCGCTTCATCGGCACGCCGAGCGACTGCGGAGCGCAGGTCGCCCCAGTTGGAGAACTGCGCCATGCAGGTGCGGTAGCTGTTTTCCATGCTGTGGGCATCGGCATTCAGCAAACCCCCGAGGCCGCTGGAAATCTGCAATCCAGGCTCGCCGAAAGGCATGTGCCAGAACGGGAACAAAGGAATCATCGGTACCGGGTCAGAAGGATGGAAAACGCGCTGGATGTGCCCAGCCCCCAAACGCTTGGTCAACGATCGCGTGAACACCGCGTCGCCCACACGTGGCGCGCCAAAGGTGTACAGCGACACGTCCGCCATGTGACCGGCGGTGATGAAGTCAGCATTCAACGTTGCCAGGGCGCCGCCCAGACTGTGGCCCACACAGTGGATGCGGCGGGGTCGTCGCCCCTGCAGGAATTCTTGCAGCTGCTTCCTGAAGGTCTTCCAGATTTCATTGAATCCGGCGTGCACCGGCAGGCCACCCGGACCCAGCTGCAGGCCCACGTTGTAGTTGCTGAACCAGTCGGGGCCGGTCTTGGCGCCCAACGTGCCGCGCGTGGCAATCAGCAGGTCGTCTGCGAATGGGGTGTTCGGCTTGCCGGCGGCGAAATAGCCGAAACCCGTTTCCGTCTTCATGCCCAGTGCACCAGAAGAGCCCTTGAATCGGGACTGCTCGCCCACCTCAAACAGCCCTTCGCAACCCAAAGGTTCAAGCGTTTCGAGCAGCTGGCCCATAGTGGTGGTCTGCAGCTTGTAGACACCGCTGGCAATGCTGGCGGTTTGGTAGGGCGTGAGCAGGATGGCCATCTGGAGAATCCTTGCCGGATGTCAATTCAGCTCGCAGATGCCGAACACCTCGCCGCGGCGCTCGGGTTCCCGCTCGAGCGGGCAGACCATCCGGATGGCCCGACCGCCGAGTTCACCGTTGTCGTCGTAATTGCGTTTGAAATGATGCCAGGCCTTGTGCGACTTGCCCTCGTGCAATATGACGATGGTCTGCTTGACCATCGGTTCACTGGGCAGCAAGCGGTCCATGAATGACGATTTGCGGACCACTGCAGCAAAGGCAAAGCGGCCATCGTCGCCGCTGTTGACACGGTCGCTCACGGTTGCGTTGTTCCACTCGAATTGGCGCTCGACCACCGCGCCAGCAACAGGTTTACCCTGCAGCACCACCTGGCCCTGTACGGCTGAAAACAGCACTCGGTTCGACATCGCATTTCCTTCGTTGCAGGCTGCCAGCGCCAGGGCAAATGTCAACACTGCCCCGCGACGGGTAACGGGCACCAGACGGGAGGTTTGCTTCACGTTGAAGGTCTTCGATGGTGGCGGCTTGGACTACATGCGGGTCCCGCGTCAGACTTCTTTGTCCACGTCGACGACGCGTACCCGGTCGTTGGTCCACAGTATGGTGCCCACGGCTTGCGGGATGACACGGCCGGTATCCGCCGGGCCGATGCCGGCCTTCACGTTTTGCATCGACAGGCCAGCGGCTTTTCCTACCCAGTCGTAAGAGTCGCGGGTTTTGGCAAACTTCAGTACCCGCGCCAAACACTTGTAGTCGGGGTCGTTCAACCGCACATGGCCAGTCAGAAAGTCATTCAGCAATTCTGGCGACCGGTAGGTGTCGCTGTGCGGCGTGTCGCGACTGGTGGACTTGAAGGCATCAAACAGCAAATCCCACAGCGCCTGTTTGCCGTCAGCAGCCAGGCACAGCTTGTGCGACATGGCACGGAAAAGGCTGAGGTAGCTTTTGTCCTGGGCCACACGCGCATCGGCCTGCACGATGCAGTACCACTGGATGCGGTGCGTGTAGGGCCCGTGCGCGGCGCCGGCACCAGGGTCTATCCAGTGGTACCCATGGGCAAAAAGGATCTGGCGAAACACCGAAGGGTCTACAAACCCGGACAGCGTGGGCACGCCCTGCGGCAAGTCCACCGCCGAACCGCGCGCTACTTCCCTGAAGGTCTGCGCCGGCACGTCCAGGTGCTGCAGATCCACGTTCTGTTGCCAGGCCTGCTGCCCGCGGTTGAAGTTCTCTTGGGCCTCTACCTCGGACAGCTCGTCTTCCAATGGTTTCAGTATGTCGACGCTGGGCGGCACCTGAACCACACCATTGACATCGACAGTGACTTGACCCGGGGGCAACGCCCTGACGATATCGCGCAGGCGTTTCTTGACGCGGGTGTTGAGCTTTCTCAACCCGCTCTGGACCAGTATCTCGTGCGTCAGAAAGCTACCCAATCGGCACCAGTCATCCAAATAGCTGCGCACGCTCGCGTCCACCAGAGCCTTGGCATGCAGTTGGGGGCAGAAGGTCTCGACCTCCCTTGCAATGTCCTCGCGTTTTTGCGGCGTCATCACGGAACTCCGTCAAGTGGTACTTCGGGTACAGAACCGGCATCGGCCGGGCATCAGATCACCTTTTGGTCAGTGGGTTGCAGTGGGCGAACGGGGAGCGGTTTGGCCGTATTCGGCAATGGGGCCAATGTGAAGACTCCACTTCGCCCGGTGCTGCGCCGCCCTAGACCTTCAATTGCCGCAGATGTCTGAAAGCCACGGCGGCGCCATGATTGTTGGGGAAGATTTCCTTGCAGTACATGGGCCTCGAATAGATGCGCGCTTCGCCATCTGATATTCGACGCTTCAGGTATTTGGACTTGCGGATCTTGTGGTAGGTAACCGTGCAGTTCTCCTGCATATAAAACCTCCAATCGGTGCCGTCCCGCACGCCGAAAACTGCGCCCCAGCTGCGCACCTCCTCCACGTCGACAGTGTCCTTGAAGGCTCTCTGAATGGCCTTCTGGGCGACTTTTTCCCGTCCTGTCGCCTCCTTCATCGTCGCTCTGTCCCCGCGCACCGGCACCGTGTAATCCTTGTTGTGGGCGCCGCCCATCTGGGTGGGGTCATGGCCGAGTTCGGCGATAACCCTGTTCCAGAAAACGGCCGCCTCTGCGCCTGGCGTATCGAACTGCGTGCCGCAATGGAAGATGGTCGGGCTGTTGGCTGGGCCCTCGACATAAATGGAGCAGCCCGATAGGGCCGCCGTCAGGAAAAGGTTGGGGTTGGCAGCGCTTGCCGCCCCACCACCGTTGTTAGGGATATTCAATTCGACAGCGCCCCCGCTGGGGTTCCACGGCAAAAAGTATGCGGGTACCGCAGCCGGGTTGGCCGCTGCATGAAAAAGGCACTTCAACGTCGTGCGGCCGCGTACGCTGTTGGTCCGGGCATATTCCATCTTAAGTCCGGCCTGCAAGCGGCCCATTTCCGCGAAATCGCCCGCCTCGATGGGCCTGCCCTCCCTCGCGGCAATCATCAGCGCCACGCCGTTCTCAGCTTGCGTCTGTTGGGCAATGGTGGTCGACTTGACAAGCTCGACAAACGTGATTCGATCGCCCGCGGCCACTACGTTGTGCTTCAGCGCGGCGGGATTCGTGGCTACGATTTGCTCAATGCTGGCGATGTCAGCCCCGACAGCGGCGAGGGAGCCATTGGGGCACTCGATGGAGAATTCCTCGAAAAGATCGAGGATATTGGCGGCACTGTCCATCCGGGCAGCAAAGGGCATGATGTTCCTCGAGTAGTAGGGTTGCGCCAATCATCTTACGCATAACAACGTGGAGCAGAGTTTCCGATGGGATGTGGAGATTTCAAACCGGCCGTTTCCCTTCAGCACGGGCTGGCATCGCGAAGCGAAGTAACATGACAAGTGGCGTCGGAAAGTTCCATACGCAGGGCCGACTCATCGGTAGATGGAGGTTATGTAGCACGGGAAATGGGAGACCTGACTCCGCTGGACGGACCCGGTGTCTACAGGGTCGGTGTCTACAGGGTCAGGTCTTGCCTTTTGTCTACAGGGTCAGGTCTTGCCTTTTGCTTTGCTACCCAAACAATGTTTGAATTGGCTACATGGTCAGGACTTGCCTCATGCCACCCAGACTAAGCTTGAACTCCGGCGAAACGACCAGCGGCGGAAAGGGAAGACGGTAGGCCTGACCTCGTGCCGAGTGCCCGCAATGAACCTTTTGAGTCTGACGTTCGGCAGGCAAGATGCAAGACCTGACTGTGTGCGGAATGTGTGCGGAAGGGGGCGAGAGCAACTTGGAATCAAGACCCCAAGCGAGCACGAGCGCCATGCACACAGTGCAAGCGACTTACTTGACCGTAACGAGTTGCCTCCTCAGGCTATCGAAGTCACCGTAATTCATGGAATATTTTCTGGTGCGGATAAATTCCGTCCTGAAAGCTGCATCCTTCATATGCTTGACTAAATCCTTCAAGAACACTTCCTGATTGGACAACCCTGATATCTGATCGGAGTCATGCATATCCTTGATCTCTTTTACGAATTTCGTGAATGGATTTATGGCAGTCCGGGGCGGCTTCTCCGTTGGGGGAGGACTGGTGAGATAGACCGCAGTAAGAATTGCGTCGTCATCAAAATCATTCTCACAAATGTACTTGAACAAGCGTCGCATAAATAAAAGGGAGTTTTCAGAATGCGTAGTCAGATAGCACCAGGTTTTCGATTTGTAGTCGGCAAACAAAATAGAGTCCCCCTCAACTCCGCCCTTTCCCATACGGATCGGTAGTGCCTTAACCCTTATACTCCTCCGAAGAAAGAAACCCAACTTACTCCGGAACTGAGCGACGAAGGGATCAGAC
>JBBQMM010000168.1:0-8829 GCA_038328935.1 Burkholderiales bacterium | reverse complement strand
GAGTCTTCCAGCGGCTTGGTCACCTGCGACTCGATGACCTCGGACGACGCGCCCAGCAGCCGGGTGCTGACGTTGACCAGTGGTTCGTCGATGCGCGGGTACTCGCGCAGGCTCAGCTGCTTGAACGACACAAGCCCGATCAGTACCAGCAGCAGCGACATCACGCAAGCCAGAACGGGGCGGCGGATGGAGGTTTCAGACAATCGCATGGTGGGGCTCCGCGGCAAGCAGGAAGATCAGGGCTGCGGCGCAGGCCGGGCCGGTGCGGTGGCAGTCTGCGCGCCAGGCCCGGGCGCGGCTGCAGCAGCGGCCTGCCCGCTGCCCGTGGGAACGGCGGCAGCGGCCACACCCACCAGACCAGCACCGCCAGCTGCAGAGGCTGCTCCAGCCTCTGGCCCGCCTGGCTTGGCGCCTGGCTTTCCGCCCCCACCGGGTCGAGTCAGGTCGACCACACGAACGGGCACGTTGTCGCCCCGCATCAAGCGGCTGTGGCCGGCAGTGACGACGGTGTCGCCGGCCTTCAGACCTGCCATGATCTCCACCTTGCCAGGCAAGCGCAGGCCGATCTTGACCTCCATGCGCTGAGCCACCTTCTGGCCGTTGGCGCCTTCGGCGAGCTTGAACACCAGTTGGCGCGCACCCACCGGCACCAACGCCTCTTCGGGCACCACCACAGCGCCCTGGCGCGTCGCAAACACCACCCGCGGGCGGGCAAACATGCCTGGCTTCAACAGCGCACCCGTGTTGTCCACCCTGGCCAGCACCTGCAACGCGCGCCCGTTGGCGTCGACCTGCGAATCCAGCGCCGTGACGCGGCCCTTGAAGGTGCGGCCCGGCAAGGCGTCCAGCGCCAGCTCGACAGACTGCCCCACCCGCAGCCTGTCCAGCGCGCGTTCGGGCAACGCAAACTGCACCATGATGGCGCTCAGGTCTTCGATGTTGACGATGTCGGCACCGTCCTTCACGTAGTCGCCTTCGTTCACACGGCGCAAGCCCGCTGTGCCACTGAAGGGCGCCATCACTTTCATGCGCGAGATCTGCGCCTGCGCCAGCGCCACCTGGGCATCGGCCACCTGCAGGTCGGCCAGGCTCTGGTCGACGGCGCTCTGGCTCACAAATCCCTGGCCCAGCAGCTCACGGTTGCGTTGCAGGCGTGTGCGGGCGATGCTGGCCTGCGCGTCAGCCTGCTTCAGCTGCGCCTGTTGCAGCGTGTCATCCAACTGCACCAACAGCTGCCCGCGTTGCACACGGGCACCATCGACAAAACCCAGCTTGGCAATGCGACCGCTGACCTCGGGCCGCAACATCACGCCCCGATCAGACCTGAGCGAACCCACGGCCTGGATGTCGTCGGTCAAGGTGACCGCCTCGGCCTTGCCCACTTCCACCGGAGCCGGGCCGCCTTGCCCGCCACCGCCACCGCCACCGCCACCGCCACCGCCGGCCTGCGCGGCACGGCCACCGGCCGGCCCCGGCGCGCCGCGGGCGGCACCTTCTGCCGCTGCGGTTCCTGCAGGCGCCGCGCCGACCGGCCCGGCAGCGGCCACCGGGCTCGAGACGGCCTTGTTCTGCCACCACCAGGCCCCGCCGCCGGCAACTGCCAGGCCGATGACGGCCACTATCGTGTATGAGCTTTTCAAGTTCAGTTCTCTTTGGTGCAGAGGTCGTGTCGTGCGGCTTTGATCGAAAGCCGGCGACGCCAACTGTAGCCATCTGGCCCGAGCTGCGCTCGCAGCCGACGTGGCGCTGTTACATCACCGACGCGACGCCCTGGTTTGCCAACGCATCGGCTCGTTCGTTGCCCGGGTCACCCGAATGCCCTTTCACCCAACGCCAGGTCACCGCATGCGCGGCGTTCAGGGCGTCCAGGCGCTGCCAAAGATCCAGGTTCTTCACGGGCTTCTTGTCAGCCGTGGTCCAGCCCCGGACCTTCCAGCCGTGGATCCAGGTGGTGATGCCATTCTTCACGTACTGGCTGTCGGTGTAGATGACCACCGCGCTGTGCCGCTTGAGCAGCGCCAACGCTTCGATCACGGCGGTGAGCTCCATGCGGTTGTTGGTGGTCAGCTTGTCGCCGCCGAACAGCTCGCGCTCGTGCACACCACTCCGCAGCCAGACCCCCCAACCTCCGGGGCCGGGATTTCCCTTGCACGCACCATCGGCATAGATCACCACCTCAGCCATCAATGCTCCGGCTCTGTCAGACCCTGGCGCTGCCGATTGGCAACCACGGCGGGCGCCGCGTGGACGGGGTGGCGCTCGGCACGCACGCGGCCCACCAGCCGCATGCCGCGCACGCGTTTGACCGCCATCAGAAAGTAGACGCTTCCCAGCACCGGCCACCAGCGATCGCCCAGCCGGTCCATCCAGCCGTAGCGATCCAGCCAGGACTGCGTCTTCACGGCCGGGCGCCAGCAGCCGAACTGTCCGACTTCGACCTCAAAGCCGAGCAGGCGCAACCAGTCGCGCAGCCGCCAGTAGCCGATGAACTCCCCACCACTGGGCAGGTACAGGCTGCGTGTGTTGCCGCCGCCGACCACGCTTCGACGCAGGCGCCCGCCGCGCTGGCGCAGGCCCCACAGGCTGGCCGGGTTGAAGCCGGAAATGGCGACCCTGCCTTCGGGCACCAACACGCGCTCGACCTCACGCAAGGTCTGGTGCGGATCGCGTGCAAGCTCCAGCGCATGCGGCAGCAGCAGCAGGTCGACACTGGCATTGGGCAGCGGCAAGGCGTCGAACTCGCAATACAGGCTCACCCGCTCAGGCGGCAGCAAGGTGCTGAGCAGGCTGTCCTGCGGCAGTGGCGTCTGAGCGGGAAGCGGCATCACGGGCTGAAGACTGTCGCAGGCCACCCACCGATGCTGCATGCGGTTGGCACGCAAGCCCTCGAGTTCAGGCAGACCCAGCTGCAAGGCGTGATAGCCGAAGACATCGGCCACTGCGCGATCCAGGCGGTCCTGTTCCCAGGCCAGCATGTAGCGCCCTGGGGGAGTCCTCAACCACGACCCCAACTCTATAATCGACTCGTCTCGCGTCATGAAAAAGCCAACGTCATTTCCTGCCTTGAACCACTTGCTCCGGCCTGCCTGCTCTTTTGATCACTTGCTTTTGTGAACACTGCTTTTGTGAACACTGCTTTTGTGAATACGTGCTTTTGTGAACAGCTGCTTTTGTGACCACCGCACACATCATTCTATTGACGCACCACCGTGACGACCAGTTCGGCAGAGCGAAAGCCCCGCCCGTTCGGCCGTCGATCCCCTTGCCGCGCTGGCGCCGCGCACGCGTGGCAACCGGGACCATGGCCCCCCCTGCCAGGCAACCCTGCCTTGCTGCAGTCGCGAGCCGCGCGGCGTGAATGGAAGAACACCGCTGATGAGTCCTGCCCCTCGCACCCTGCTTGCTCTGCTGCTGTCAGCCTCGTCGTGGTCTCCAGCGCTGGCCGAATCACCAGGGGGACCCGAAATGTCGGGCCGCGAAGCACCGGCTGCCACGGCGCCGGCCGCTACCCCTAGCCCTACTGCTGCTCCTGCTGCTGCTGCTGCTGCTGCTGCTACTGCTACTGCTACTGCTACTGCTACTCCTACTCCTACTCCTACTCGTACTGCTTCAGCTTCAGCTTCAGCTTCTGCTGCTACCGCTACCGCTTACGTCGCCGTGGTGCCGGCCGATGCGCCAACCGGCGTTGCAGCACCCGCCGATGCATCCAACGCCAGCGTGCCACCGCAGGCACTGCGGGCTGCGCAGGCACTGCAGGCACCGGCGGCCGCAGTCGAAACCGCAGTACAGGTCCGGGTCGAATCAGCCCTGGTCGCAAGCCGGGGTGACCTGTGGCAGCGCATCAGGAACGGCTTCGGGCTGCCCGATCTGGACGGCGACCGGGTGCGCACCTGGGAGCGGTACTACGCCGGCAAACCCGAATACGTGCAACGCATGACAGCGCGTGGTTCGCGCTACCTCTTTCACATCGTCGAGGAAGTTGAAAAGCGCGGCATGCCGCTCGAACTGGCTCTGTTGCCTTTTGCCGAGAGTGCATTCAACCCGCAGGCGATGTCCAGCGCCAAGGCTTCGGGCATGTGGCAGTTCATGCCCGCCACCGGCAAGGACTTCTCGCTGCGGCAGAACCTGTTTCGCGACGACCGGCGCGACGTTCTGGCTTCCACGCGCGCGGCGCTGGACTATCTGCAGCGCCTGCACAAGTTGATGGGCGACTGGCACTTGGCGCTTGCCGCCTACAACTGGGGCCAGGGCAACGTGCAGCGTGCGATTTCCATCAACCGCAGCCAGGGCAAGAGCACCAGTTTCGAGAGCCTGCAGATGCCCGACGAGACGAAGAACTACGTGCCCAAGCTGCAGGCCCTCAAGAACTTCGTGATGTCGCCAGATGCACTGGGCATGCAGCTGCCGGCACTGGAGAACCACCCGTACTTCCGCAGCGTCAGCATCGACCGCGACATCGACGTGGCCAAGGCCGCCGCCCTGGCAGGCCTGTCGCTGGAAGACTTCCAGGCCCTGAACCCGCAGATGAACAAGCCGCTGATCCTGGCGGCCGGCACGCCCCAGGTGCTGCTGCCGTATGACAACGCGAACCGCTTTGTGCAGGAAATCAAGCTGACACGCGAACCGCTGGCCACCTGGACGGCCTGGGTCGCGCCGAGCACACTGAAGCCGGCCGACGCCGCACGCCAGGTGGGCATGACCGAAGCACTGCTGCGCGAGGTCAACCGCATCCCCGAACGCATGCTGGTGAAGGCCGGCTCCACCCTGCTGGTGCCGCGCGGCGTCAAGACCCAGTCCGACGTGGCATCCCATCTGGCCGACAACGCCACCATGACGCTGACGCCCGAAGTGCGGCCGATGCGGCGCGTGTCCTTCAAGGCCGGCCGCCAGGGCGAAAGCGTGGCCTCTGTGGCAGCCCGGCACGGTGTGTCGCCCTCGGCGCTGGCGGGCTGGAACAGGACGCAGGCGGGCGGCCACTTCAAGGCAGGTCAGCAGGTGGTGGTGATGTTGCCGGTGCTGGCCGCCCGAGCTTCACCGGGCCGAGGTGCAACGGCGGCAACAACGCCACCCGCGGCTCAGGGGGTCATGCTCGCTGCCAGGCAAACCGGCAAACAAACCGGCAAACAAACCGGCAAACAAGCGGCCAAGCAGGCGACCAAGCAGGCGGCCAAGCAGGGCGCAGGTGGCGCTGACCGCAAGGTCATGGTCAGGCTTGCCGCTGACAAGGTGGCAGGTCCCGGCAAGAGCAAGAACGCCGTCGCGGCAGCCACCAGGCGCGATGGGACTGCCAAGGTGCGTGTACGCTCAACCGCTGCCAACAAGTCGCGCGACGCGCCGGGCGGGGCCTGACGGCCTGCACAGGAACGGTACGAAAAAGCACAGGCCGCGCAAAAGCACAGGCCTGCAAAAGCCAGCCGGCGCCGCGCTCAGCCGCCGAGAAAGTCCTTCTTGCCCAGTTCGACGCCCGCGTGGCGCAGCAGCGCATACGTGGCCGTGGAGTGAAAGTAAAGATTGGGCAACACAAAATGTTGAAGGTAGCTTTCGCCGCTGAATCGCAGCGGATCGCCGGTGCGCATGGGCAACACGATTTCACGGCTTTCGCAGCCCTCGAAATGCTGCGGCGAAAAGGTCTGCACATAGTCGGATGCACGCCGCAGTCGCGCCCGCAGGTCGTCCAGCGACGCTTCGTTGTCCTCCCACTTCGGCACCTCCTGAGCGGCCAGGCGGGCCACGCAACCCTTGGCGCCGTCGGTGGCAATCTGCACCTGTCGCGTCAGGGGCAGCATATCGGGCGCCAGGCGCATGCCCAGGTAGTTGGCGGGGTCGAACCGGCGCGTTTCGGCATGGGCCTGCGCTTTGTCCAGCCACATGAGCGTGTTGGCAAACATGCGTACAAAAATCGGCACACTGCTGTTGTGCATCGTCAGGCTCATGAGGGGTCTCCGGGTGTTGATCGACAAGCCCTGCATGCTATCGCCAGCACCAGCGCCAGCACCAGCGCCAGCGGCAGCTGCGTAGCGCAGCACACAAAATTCAGCGCATTCCATTCATGAACATCATCATCCTCGACGACTACCAGGACGCGGTGCGCAAGCTCGATTGCGCCAAGCTGCTGGAACCCTACAGCGCGAAGGTCTTCACCAACACCGTCAAGGGCCTGGGCCAACTGGCGGTGCGCCTGCGTGACGCCGACGTGCTGGTACCGATCCGCGAGCGCACGCAATTTCCACGTGCATTGATCGAGAAGCTGCCCCGACTCAAGCTGATCTCCCAGACCGGACGCGTGGGCTCGCACATCGACGTCGAAGCCGCGACGCGCCAGGGCGTGGCGGTGGCCGAAGGGGTGGGTTCGCCAGTGGCGCCGGCCGAACTGACCTGGGCTCTGATCATGGCCGCGATGCGGCGGCTGCCCCAGTACATCGGCAACCTCAAGCACGGCGCCTGGCAGCAGTCGGGCCTGAAGGCAGCGTCGATGCCCGGCAACTTCGGTCTGGGCATGGTGCTGGCCGGCAAGGTGCTGGGCATCTGGGGCTACGGCCGCATCGGCCATCTAGTGGCCGGTTACGGCCGCGCCTTTGGCATGCGCGTGATGGTGTGGGGCAGCACGGAGAGCCAGGCGCGCGCACGGGCCGATGGCCATGAAGCGGCAGCGTCTCGAACCGAGCTCTTCCAGCAGTCCGACGTTCTCAGCCTGCACCTGCGGCTGAGCGACACCACGCGCGGCCTGGTGAAGCTGGACGAACTGTCGAGCATGAAACCCACCGCGCTGTTGGTGAACACATCGCGCGCCGAGCTCATCGAAGACCACGCGTTGGTGGCTGCTCTGAACCGCGGCCGGCCGGGCATGGCCGCGGTGGACGTGTTCGAGAGCGAACCCATCCTGCAAGGGCACCCGCTGCTGCGGCTGGAAAACGCCGTCTGCACGCCGCACATCGGCTACGTCGAACAGGACAGTTACGAGATGTATTTCCGCGCCGCGTTTGAAAACGTCGTCAACTTCATCGAGAAGCGGCCTACCAGCCTGCTCAACCCAGAAGCCATGAAGGTGCTGCGCTGAAGCTGGCGCGATGAAAGTCTGCGCTTGTGCATCCGCCGCCGCCGAATGAACCGCCAGCGCCGCGCCTGCACATGAGCAGCGGCGACGTCGATTCGCCGCCAGCTCCGGTTGGGCCGAAGCCGACGCCCACGCCAGCGCAGTTGTTCCGTGCCTTCACGCATCTGGCTTTGCAGGGCTTCGGCGGCGTGTTGCCGGTGGCGCAGCGGGAGCTGGTGGAAAAGCGCCAGTGGCTGGCACGCGACGACTTTCTCGCCATGCTGTCGCTGGCGCAGGTGTTGCCCGGGCCGAACGTCATCAACCTGGCGCTGATGATCGGTGACCGCTTCGCAGGTACGCGCGGCGCGCTGGCTGCGCTGGCGGGCATCCTGGGTGCACCGCTGGTGCTGGTGCTGGTGCTGGCCATTGCGGTGCAACAGGTGCAGCACTGGCCCTTCGTGATCGGCGCACTGCGTGGCATGGGTGTGGTGGCTGCGGGGCTGGTGGTGGCCACGGCGTTCAAGTTGGGCCAGGGACTGCGCAGCAATGCGCTGGGCCGCTTCTGGAGTGCCGCGCTGCTGGCCACGGCCACGGTGGCGGTGGCGCTGCTGCAGTGGCCGCTGGTGGGCGTGGTGCTGGGGCTGGGCGCTGCGGCCTGTTGGGCGGCCTGGCTCAAGGGCGCCGCCGAGGACACCGGCGCCTGATGGACACCGCCTGGATGGAAACCGCCTGATGAAGACCGCCTGATGAAGACCGCCTGATGAACACCGCCTGATGAACACCGCCTGATGGACACAAGCAGCTGGACCACCTTGGCGCTGGGTGCGGCGGGCTTCGATGCCGCGCAGTGGTGGCAGCTTTTTGGCCACTTTGCACTGTTGTCGTTGCTGGCGGTGGGCGGCGCGATGACCACAGCCCCTGACATGCATCGTTATGTGGTCCATCAGCACGGCTGGCTCACCGATGCGCAGTTTGCAGCGTCGGTGGCGCTGGCTCAGGCCGCACCCGGCCCGAATGTGCTGTTCGTGGCCGTCATCGGCTTCAACGTCGCCGGTCTGGCCGGCGCGCTCGCCACGCTGACCGGCACGCTGCTGCCGTCCACCACACTGGCACTGGCCATCGCGCGCTGGGGTCGCAAGAACGAACGCTCGCGCGCACTGCGCGCCTTCAACACCGGCATGGCGCCCATCACCATCGGCTTGTTGCTGGCCACGGGCTGGGTGCTGATGCGCCCCAGCGGCGGACAGTTGGCCGCCCTGGCGCTGGCCGCCGCCACCGTGCTGCTGATGATGCGAACGAAGATCAGCCCGGTGTGGCTGATGGCCGGCGGTGCGCTGGTCGGCGCGGCTGGCTTCGTGTGATCAGCGCTGCAGATAGCAGCGGCAAGATCGCGCCGCCGGATCACGCCACGAGATCGCGCCACGAGATCGCGCCGGAGGATCGCGCCGGTAGATCAGCGCAAACGGCGTTGCCGCAGCGCCTCGAACAGGCACACACCCGCTGCCACCGACACGTTCAGGCTCTCCACCGCGCCGGCCATCGGGATGTGCACCAGCTGGTCACAGGTCTTGCGGGTGAGCTGGCGCATGCCCTGCCCTTCGGCGCCGAGCACCAGCGCCACCGGGCCGCTGAGGTCCACGTCGTACAGGCTGTCGGTGGCGTCTTCGCTGGTGCCGATGACGCGGATGTCGCGCTCCTTCAGTTCACCCAGCACGCGGGCCAGGTTCGTCACCATCAGGTAAGGCACCGTTTCAGCCGCGCCGCTCGCCACCTTGGCCACCGTGGCGTTGATGCCC
>JBBQMM010000167.1:0-8866 GCA_038328935.1 Burkholderiales bacterium | reverse complement strand
TCCCGGCAGTCTGCCGCCCTTGACCCTTCACCCTCACCCCTACCCACTCCCTCAAGGGAGAGGGCGCCACAGCCGAGCAGCCCTGGACCATGAAGCTTGAAGCCCTGCGCATCGCCGGACTAAAAGTCGGCGCCGATGATCGCCTCCCTCTCCCTCTCCCTTCTAGGGAGAGGGCTGGCGTGAGGGTGAAATCCCTGCAGTCTGCCGCCCTTGACCATTCACCCTCACCCCTACCCTCTCCCTCAAGGGAGAGGGCGTCACAGCCGAACAGCCCTGCACCATGAAGATTGAAGCCCTGCGTATCGATGGACTAAAAGTCGGCGCCGACGATCGCCTCCCTCTCCCTCTCCCTTCAAGGGAGAGGGCTGGGGTGAGGGTGAAATCCCTGCAGTCTGCCGCCCTTGACCATTCACCCTCACCCCTACCCTCTCCCTCAAGGGGGAGGGAGTCACAGCCGAGCAGCCCTGGACCATGAAAATTGAAGCCCTGCGCATCGACGGACAAAAGGTCGGCGCCGACGACCGCCCGCCCGAGCGCCGCATTGCCGTGCACAACCCCTTCACCGGCGCCGTGGTCGGCAGCGTGCCCAAGGCCACGCTGGCTGAAGTGCGGCGGGCCTATGAAGTGGCGCAGGCCTACAAGCCCAAGCTCTCGCGCTTCGAGCGTGCCAACATCCTGAATCGCTGCGCCGCACTGGTGCGCGAGCGTGGCGCCGAAGTGGCGCAACTCATCAGCGCCGAGTCGGGGCTGTGCATCAAAGACGCCAGCTACGAAGCCGGCCGAGTGGCCGACGTGCTGATGTTCGGCGCCAATGAATGCCTGCGCGACGACGCACAGACCTTCAGCTGCGACATCACGCCGCACGGCCGCAAGCGCCGCGTCTACACGCAGCGCGACCCGCTGCTGGGCGTCATCACCGCCATCACGCCCTTCAACCACCCGATGAACCAGGTGGCGCACAAGGTGGTGCCTTCGGTGGCCACCAACAACCGCATGGTGCTCAAGCCGTCGGAGAAGGTGCCGCTGTCGGCACTGCTGTTTGCCGACCTGATGGCGGAAGCCGGGCTGCCGCCGCAGATGCTGCAGGTCATCACCGGCGACCCACGCGAGATCGCCGACGAGATGCTCACGCACCCGGCGGTGGACCTCATCACGTTCACCGGCGGTGTACCGATCGGCAAGTACATCGCCAGCAAGGCCGGCTACCGCCGCGTGGTGCTGGAGCTCGGCGGCAACGATCCCATCATCGTGATGGAAGACGCCGACCTCGACGAAGCCAGTTCGCTGGCGGTGCAGGGCAGCTACAAGAACAGCGGCCAGCGTTGCACGGCAGTGAAGCGCATGCTGGTGCACGAGAGCGTGCGCCAGCGCTTCACCGACCTGGTGGTGGACAAGACCCGCGCCTGGAGCTACGGCAACCCGGCCGACGCCAAGGTGGAGATGGGCACGGTCATCGACGAAGAGGCGGCGCTGCTGTTCGAGCAGCGCGTCGACCAAGCCGTGGCCCAGGGCGCGCGCGTGCTCACCGGGCATAAAAGAGAGGGTGCGCTGTTTGCGCCCACGGTGCTCGACCACGTGCGGCCCGAAATGACGCTGGTGCATCAAGAGACCTTCGGCCCGGTGTCACCCATCCTCAGCTTCAGCAGCATCGAAGAAGCCATCGCCATCAGCAACGGCACGGCCTATGGTTTGAGCTCGGCGGTGTGCACCAGCCGCTGGGACTACATCACGCGCTTCGTGACCGAACTGCAGGTCGGAACCGTCAACGTGCGCGAGGTGCCGGGCTACCGCCTGGAGCTCACGCCCTTTGGCGGCATCAAGGACTCGGGCCTGGGCTACAAGGAAGGTGTGCAGGAAGCAATGAAGAGTTTCACGAACATCAAGACCTATTCATTGCCTTGGATGTGATCACCAGCACCACCGGGCGCATCATTCACCCGTGATCCATCTACTCAATCTTCTGGCGGCCATCGCGCTGCTGGTGTGGGGCACGCACATCGTGCGCACGGGTGTCCTGCGCGTTTTTGGTGAAAACCTGCGCCAGGTGCTGGCGCACAGTTTTGGCAACCGCTTTCGCGCCGCCGCCGCCGGCGTGGGGGTGACCAGCCTGGTGCAAAGCAGCACCGCCACCTGTTTGATCGTGGCCTCGTTCGTCGGCTCCGGCCTGGTGGGCACGTCAGCAGCGCTGGCGGTGATGCTGGGCGCCGATGTGGGCACGGCGATGATGGCGGTGGTGTTCTCTTTCGACCTGTCATGGTTGAGCCCGCTGTTGATCTTTGTCGGCGTGGTGATGTTCCTGAGCCGGCAGAACGGCACGGTGGGCCGCGTCGGCCGCGTGCTCATCGGCCTGGGCCTGATCACGCTGGCGCTGCAGTTGATCGTGCAGTCCACGAGACCGCTGACCGAGGCGCCTGCGGTGCGCGCGCTGCTGGTGGCGCTGCCCAGCGAGGTGATGTTGGACATCGTGGTGGGCGCAGCACTGGCAGTGTTGTCGTACAGCAGCCTGGCCATCGTTTTGTTGACTGCCGCGCTGGCTTCGCAGGGCATGATTCCGGCCACCGTGGCGCTGGGCCTGGTGCTGGGGGCCAACGTGGGCAGCGGCGTGCTGGCGATGATCGTCACCGGCAACGGCAAACCCGAACTGCGCCGCCTGCCGCTGGGCAACTTCTTCTTCAAGATCGCCGGTGTCTTGCTGGTCATCCCCTTTCTGCCCCAGGTGCACCGCGAGCTGCAGCAGTGGGTGCCCGAGGTGCACCAGCAAGTGGTGCTGTTTCACCTGCTGTTCAACACGCTGATGGCTTTCACTTTCATTGGTTTCACCGGCCCGATGGCGCGGCTGGTCGAACGCATCCTGCCCACGCCGGTGCCCGGCGCTGGCGGCGACCGCCCGCGCCACCTCGACCCCGTGGCGCTCGCCACGCCGTCGCTGGCCATCAGCTGCGCCGCGCGTGAAGCGCTGCACCAGGCCGACGTGGTGGAAACCATGCTGCGTGGCGTGCTGCCGGTGATGCGTGACAACAACCTGGAGCTGGCCGAGCGACTGCGCAAGATGGACGACACCGTGGACGAGTTGTACTCGGCCATCAAGTTCTACCTGACGCAGATTTCACGCGAGGCGCTGAGCGAACGCGAAGGCCGGCGCTGGGCCGATATCGTCAGCTTCACCATCAACATGGAACAGATCGGCGACAGCATCGAACGCGTGCTGCAAGACCTTGAGGACAAGAAGATCCGCAAGGGCCGCAGTTTCAGCGAAGCCGGCACGGCCGAGATCTGCCATCTTCATGAAAGGCTCTTGAGCAACCTGCGCCTGGGCATGAGCGTGTTTCTCGATGGGCATGTACGCGACGCACGCAAACTGCTGGAAGAGAAGGCGCGCTTTCGCGACCTGGAGCATGAATACGCCGCCAACCACATCGGCCGCTTGCGCGACAACACCGCGCACAGCATCGAGACCAGTTCGCTGCACCTGGACATGATCAGCGAGTTGAAGCGCATCAACTCGCACATCTGCAGCATTGCCTACCCGATTCTCGAATCGGCCGGCGCGCTGGCGGCCACGCGCATCCGGCCCAGCCAGCTGGCGTCGCTGGACGAAGAAGGCCGCTGAACGCACCCCGGACCATGCTGAACCTGCAAGACATCGAAGCGCTGTTCGCGCGGCGCGGCCACGAGCAGTACAGCGGCGAGCCGGTGACGCAGCTGCAACATGCACTGCAGACCGCGGCGCTGGCCGAGGCGGCGGGCAGCGACGACGAACTCGTCACCGCCGGCCTGCTGCACGACCTGGGCCACCTGCTGCACGAGCTGGGCAGTGGGGAGCACAGCCCCACGCTGCGCGGTGTGGACGACGTGCACCAGTACGCCGCACTGCCTTTCCTGCGCGGCCTGTTCGGTGCACGTGTGCTGGGCGGCATCCAGCTGCACGTGGACGCCAAGCGTTATCTCTGCGCCAGCATGCCGGGCTACGAAGCCGCCTTGTCGGCCGACAGCCAGCGCAGCCTGAAACTGCAGGGCGGCGTCTTCAGCGCCGCGCAGGCCGTCGAGTTCATGCGCCGGCCGGGTGCGGCCGACGCCGTGAAGCTGCGCCAGTGGGACGACCTGGCCAAAGTCGAAGGGGGCGCCACGCCACCGCTGGCCCACTTTGTGGACCGCGCACGTCGTTGCGCGCTGGGGTGAAGGAAAGCGGTGTCTGGTACCGGCCTCTGTGAACCGCGGACATGCAGGCCCAGGCGCTGACCTGGCCCATCGTGTTGGCCGTGCTTTGCGGTGCGGCGCTGCACGCCAGCTGGAACGTACTGGTCAAGTCCGCCGGCGACAAGACCGTAGACACCGCGCTGGTGCACTTTCTGGGCGCCTGGGTGGCATTGCCACTGCTGCTGATCGTGGGCCTGCCGCGGCCCGAAGCGGCGCCCTACATCGCCGCTTCGCTGGTCATCCACATCGGCTGCTACATCGCCTTGGCGGGCGCTTATGAACACGGCGAACTGGGCATGACCTACCCCATCATGCGCGGCTTTGCGCCGTTGCTCGTGGCCCTGGGCAGCGGCGCCTTCATCGGCGAGTCACCCACCGCTGCGGCGTGGCTGGGCACCATCGCCATCACCGTGGGCGTGGCGCTGGTGGGCCTGGCGCACCCGGGCCAGGCGCTGCATCACCGCAAGGCGCTGGGCTTTGCGTTTGCCAACGCGGCCATCATCGCCAGCTACACCTTCGTCGACGGCCTGGGCGTGCGCGCCGAAGTCAGTGCCGGCGGCAGCGCGCTGCGCTACGTGATGATCCTGTTCGTGCTCGATGGCCTGCCCTACCCGCTGCTGGTATGGCTGCGGCGCTCGCCGGCGCAGCGCCAGCAGATCCTCAGCTATGCGCGCACGCGCTGGCCGAAGGCGGCGCTGGGCGGCGCCGCATCCATCGGCAGTTATGCCATCGCCCTGTGGGCGATGACGAAGGCGCCGGTGGCCAGCGTGGCAGCGCTGCGCGAGACCAGCGTGCTGTTTGCGGCGCTGCTGGGCACCTGGCTGCTGAAAGAGAAGTTCGGCTGGCAAAGCGCCTTGGGTACCGCGGTGGTGGTGCTGGGTGTGGTGAGCCTGCGGCTGGCCTGAACGCACAATGAGCACCCGTCCATCCACGTTGAGCACACACGCCATGGCAGACACGGTTCTCGTTTCCGGCGGCAGCGGTTACATCGCCGGCTTCCTCATCCGCCAGTTGGTGGCCGAGGGCTGGATGGTGCATACCACCGTGCGCAGCCTGGCCAAGGAGGCGGCGGTGCGCGAGCTGCTGGCGGTCGACAACAGGCGCCTGAAGTTCTTTGCCGCCGACCTCAACGCCGACGCCGGCTGGGCCGAAGCCATGGCGGGCTGCAGCCACGTGGCGCATGTGGCTTCGCCGTTGCCGATGGGCGTGCCCAAAGACGCCAACGAGCTGATCGTGCCCGCAAGAGACGGCGCGCTGCGCGCGTTGCGCGCCGCCAAGGCCGCAGGCGTCAGGCGCTTCGTGATGACGTCGTCGGTGGCTGCCATTTCGTACGGCCGTGGCCGCGGCGTGCACCACTTCACCGAAGCCGACTGGACCGATCTGTCCAAGCCAGGCCTGTCGCCCTACATCCAGAGCAAGACCGTGGCCGAGCGCGCCGCGCGCGACTGGGTGGCCCGGGAGGGCGGCGCATTGGAGTTCTGCAGCATCTGCCCTTCGGTGGTGCTGGGGCCCGTCTGGAGCCGCGACTATTCGGCGTCGGTGGTGATCGTGAAGAAGCTGCTCGACGGCAGCCTGGGCGCCACGCCTGATATCGGCTTTGGCATCGTCGACGTGCGCGACGTGGCCGACCTGCACGTGCGTGCGCTGAAGGCGCCGAACATGGCCGGCGAGCGCTTCATCGCTTCCGGCCGTTTCATGAAGCTGCGAGAAGTGGCCGACGTGCTGCGTGCTGAACTCGGGCCGCAGGCCGCCAAGGTCACGACGCGCAAGGTGCCCGACTGGTTGGTGCGCGTGGCCGCGTTGTTCAGCCCGCTGGCCAAGGCCGTGGTGGGGGAGCTGGGCAGCGTGCGCAACCAGTCGCCCGCCCATGCCAAGGCCATGCTGGGCTGGGCCACGCGGCCCGAGGAGCAGAGCATCGTCGACAGCGCGCGCAGCCTGATCGAGCTGGGCATCGTCAAGTCCTGAAGGACCGTCCGCCATGGTGCTAACCGCGACCTCGTCCACAACTTTCCCCCAACAGGCCCGCATCGTCATCGTCGGCGGGGGCATTGCCGGCTGCTCCACCGCGTACCACCTGGCGCTTCAGGGCGAGCGCGACGTGTTGCTGCTGGAGCAGGGCAAGCTCACCTGCGGCACCACCTGGCATGCAGCCGGGCTGGTCGGCCAGATGCGGCCCAACCGCAACATGACGCGCATGAGCAAGTACGGCATCGAGCTGTACAGCATGCTCGAAGCCGAGACCGGCCTGGCCACCGGCTGGAAGCAGTGCGGCAGCGTCAATGTGGCGCGCACGCCCGAGCGCTGGCAGGTGCTGAAGAAGCAGGCCGCGCTGGCGCGCAGCTTCGGCGTCGAGGTGCAGTTGATCACCCCGAAAGAAGCCGGCGACCTCTACCCGGTGATGCGCACCGACGACCTGCAAGGCGCCATCTGGATACCCGGCGACGGCAAGGCCAACCCGGCCGACCTGTGCATGAGCCTGGCCAAGGGCGCCCGCAACCGCGGCGTGCGCATGCTCGAAGGCGTGGAGGTCACCGGCGTCACCACCGAAGGGGGCCGCGTGAGCGGCGTGCAGACGGCGCTGGGCCCCGTGCGCTGCGAGTTGCTCATCAACTGCGCCGGCCAGTGGGCGCGGCAGTTTGGCGCGCTGGCCGGTGTCAACGTGCCGCTGTACCCGGCTGAACACTTCTACATCGTCACCGACAAGATAGCTGGCGTGCACCCGATGCTGCCGGTGATGCGCGACCCCGACGGGTTCATCTACTACAAGGAAGAAGTCGGCGGCCTCTTGATGGGCGGCTTCGAGCCGGTGGCCAAGCCCTGGCGCATGGAGCCGATACCCAGCACCTTCCAGTTCCAGCTGCTGGATGAGGACTGGGACCAGTTTGAGCCACTGATGAAGAACGCCATCCACCGCACGCCGTGCCTTGAAACGGCCCCAGTGAAGATGCTGCTCAACGGCCCCGAGAGCTTCACGCCCGACGGCAATTTCATCCTGGGCGAAGCGCCCGAAGTGCGCAACTATTTTGTCTGTGCCGGCTTCAACAGCGCCGGCATTGCCAACAGCGGCGGCGCCGGCAAGCTGATGGCCGACTGGGTGCTGGGTGGCCAGGCGCCCAGTGACCTGTGGGACGTCGACATCCGCCGCTTTGCGCCTTTCACCGGCAATCGCCAGGCACTGGCCGAGCGCACTGGCGAAACGCTGGGGCTGCACTACGCGATGCGCTGGCCGCGTCAGGAACTGCAGACCGGCCGGCCGCTGCGCACCAGCCCCTTATACGAACAATTGACACAAAAGGGCGCCGAGTTCGGCAGCAAAAACGGCTGGGAGCGCGCCAACTATTTCAAGACCGGCGGCGCTGAGCGCCCAGCCTACGGCCTGGGCAAACCCGGCTGGTTGCCCTGGGTCATCGAAGAACAACGCGCCACGCGCGAAGCCGTGGCGCTGTATGACCAGACCAGCTTCGGCAAGCTGCTGCTGCAGGGCCGTGACGCGCTGGCGGTGCTGCAGCGCCTGTGCGCCGCCGAGATGGACGTGCCACCGGGCCGCATGGTCTACACCGCGATGCTGAACGAGCGCGGCGGCTTCGAGAGTGACTTGACAGTGATGCGCCTGCCACCCGAGCGCGGCAACGACCGCTATCTGCTGGTCACCGGTTCAGCACAACCGGTGCGCGATGCCGACTGGATCAACCGGCACATCGGGCCTGACGAATTTGCGCTGCTCACTGATGTCAGCGCGCTGTGGAGCGTGCTGTCGGTGATGGGCCCACGCGCCCCTGAGCTGCTGCGGCGCGTGAGCCCTGACGATGTGTCGCCCGCAGGTTTGAAGTTTTCGCACACCCAGGAAATCGACCTCGGCCACGCCCGCGTGCGCGCCGCGCGTATGAGCTATGTGGGCGGCCCGGGCTACGAGCTGTACGTGCCGGTTGAAATGGCGCGCCATGTCTATGGCCAGCTGCAAGCCGCCGGTGCAGACCTGGGCTTGCGCGATGCCGGCTACTACGCGCTGGACGCGTTGCGCATCGAAGCCGGCCGCCGCGCCTGGGGCGCCGAGCTGGGGCCTGACGAGACGCCGTTTGAAGCCGGTTTGTGGGCTCGCGTGAGGCTGGACAAAGCCTCGCCCTTCATCGGTCGCGATGCGCTGCTGGCTGCGCAGGGCCAGCCGCTGCGCAAGAAGCTGCTGAGCTTCGTTTTCGAAGACCCCGCCGTCTATGCCTGGGGCGGCGAAGCCATCGTGATGGACGGGCAGACGGTGGGTGAACTCAGCTCGGTGGGCTGGAGTTTGAAGGCAGGCGCTTGTGCAGGGCTGGGCTATGTGCGGGGTGATGCGGCGCGGGTCGTTCATGCGGGTAGTTTGGCTGCCATTGATCTGTGGGGGGAGCCCGTGCGGGCGTTGGCCTTTGATCATTGGGCGGGGTAGATGCGCGCTGGACGGCCGGCGCGCGAGCACCGCGCCGGGTCGCTGTGTTCCGCTCATGCCTGCGGCTTGCACTGCAGGCGTTCTTCGAGCGCCCAAGTGGTTCCAGCGGCAGAGACTCCGGCGTGACAGGCCTAGCGAAATAAAGGAGGCATTCGCTGGCCGCAGGCCAGCGAAGGAGGACATGAGCGGAGCCTGTCACCCCAGACTCTCTGCCGCCGGCGCAGACGCATCCGCGCGCGTATTCAAAGG
>JBBQMM010000166.1:0-8901 GCA_038328935.1 Burkholderiales bacterium | reverse complement strand
CTTCTTTTTGGGCGAGATCTGCATCGACATGCCGTTGCCGCTGGACGAGCCCGCCAGCGCCCATTGCGGCAGCTGCACGGCCTGCATCAGCGCCTGCCCCACCGCTGCCATCGTGGCGCCCTACCGGCTGGACGCGCGGCGCTGCATCAGCTATCTGACGATCGAACACGACGGCGCCATCGACGAAGAGTTGCGGCCGCTGCTGGGCAACCTCATCTACGGTTGCGACGACTGCCAGCTGGTGTGCCCGTGGAACCGTTGGTCGCAGCGCAGCAGCCTGCCCGACTTCGACAGTCGCGAGGCGCTGGCCGCGCCCGGTCTGCTGCAGCTGTGGGCCTGGGACGAAGCCAGCTTCCTGCGCCACAGCGAGGGCAGCGCGATACGTCGCATCGGCTACGTGCGCTGGCGGCGCAACCTGGCCGTGGCGCTCGGCAACGGCCTGCGGCAGGCGCGCGCAGACGGGCTGCCTGACGCCATCGGGGACGCACTGCGCGGCGCCGCGGAGTGGCGGCAACCCGCCGCGCACCCGTTGGTGGCCGCACACATTGCCTGGGCACTGGCGCAGCAGCCCGGTGCGGCCTGAGAGGCCGCCGCTGCGACGGCTCAGGGCATCACGGCCAAGCCCTTCCAGAGCCACAGCCACAGCGGCAGGGTCGCCATGCCGAGCAGCGTCGACACCGTCACCAGCCCGGCGGTGTAGGGCCCGTTGCCGCCCATGCGCACCGCCAGCACGTAGGCGCTGCTGGCGGTGGGCAGGCTGGCAAAAGCCATCACCACCGCCTGCTGCGGCCGTTCCAGCCCGCTCTTCCACAGCAACAGCAGCGCCAGCGCGGGCAGCACGGCATGCCGTATGCCCAGCAGCGCCGCGGCCAGGCCGGGTGCCAGGCGCAACGCGCCCAGCTGCAGGCCTGCGCCCACCGCCAGCAAGCCCAGCGGCAGAGCCGCCGCACCCAGGCGTGACAGCGTGACCTGCACCATGCCCGGCAGATTCAGCCCGCTGGCGTTGAACAGCAGCGCGGCGACGGTGGCCAGGATCAGCGGGTTGCGCACCAGCTCGCGCACCACGCCCTGCCCGCCATGGCGGGCCAGCGGCCACACCGCGCCCACGTTGACCACCGGCACCGCCACGGCCACCAGCAGCGCCATCCAGGCCACGCCCGGGCCGCCGGCCAGCCGTTCTGCCAATGCCAGCGCGACGTAGGTGTTGAAACGAAAGGCCGTTTGCGCACCCGACGCGTGCAAGGCCGCATCGACGCCGCGAAACGCGCGCAGCGCCAATGCCAGCGCGATGCCCACGCCGGTCAGGGCCAGTGCCAGGCCGGCCAGCGGCGCTGCCGATGCCAGTGACAAGGGGTTGCGTGCGATGGCACTGAACAGCAGCGCCGGAAACAACACCAGGTACACCAGCCGTTCCACACCGGCCCACAGCGCACGCGGCAGTGCCGGCGTGCGCACCAGCAGTGCGCCCAGCGCGATGAGCAGGAAGTCGGGCAGCAACAGCATCGCTTCGGTCATGGCCGGGAGTATCGTGCGCGGTCAAGCTGCTTTACTTGTCGAAGATTGCGGATTGCGGGTTGCGGGTTGCGGGTTGCAGTCACGGTTGCGTGTTCGTGTTCGTGTGCGCGGTCTGCGGCCATCCTGGTCGGCGCCTGCAAGGACCCGCGCGTTGAATACGCACTCGGGTCGTCACGGTCTGTTCTTCTTGTCGCGGGATCGTTCCTCACATGCCTTTGAAACCCCCTGAAAAGCAGCGCCGCCTGGGCTGGCGCTGGATGTCGGCGGTGCGTCGGCTGCTGCTGAGCCTGCTGGTGATCGTGTGCTGGCCGCTGGCGGCTGTGGCCCAAGACATGCCGGTGGTCGTGGAAGGGCAGCCCTTTGCGCCCCGTGTCTCGCTGGCGGGCAGTGAGTTGCTGCTCAACGGCACCGGCGTGCGCGCAGTGGCCTGGTTCAAGGGCTACGCCGCTGGCTTGTACCTGCTCGAGCGTACGAGCAGCGTCGAGCAGGCCCAGGCGCTGCCTGCGCCCAAGCGCCTGCAACTGCGTCTGCTGCACGATGTGCCCGCGGCTGAGTTGTCCAAGGCCGTGCACAAGGGCATCACGCGCAACAGCAACGAAGCCGATCGGCCGGCGCTCGAAGCGCCGCTGGCGCGGTTCGAGGCGCAGATCAATGCCGTCGGGCGGGTGCGCACAGGCGACGTCGTCGACCTCGACCTGGCTGTCGACGGCGCGCTGCGCATCAGCGTGAATGGCACACTTCGGGGCTCTACACAGCCGGGCGCTGCGCTTTATGCGGCGCTGTTGCGGTCTTTTGTCGGCTCGCAGCCGTACGACGAACGCCTGAAGGCGGGTCTGCTGGGCCGCAGTCGCTGACGGCGGGAAGGCGCCGCCACCGATCACCCCGTTTTCAGTTTCATCAACACCGGAGACCTCTCACATGCAACGATCTGACCGCCGACACTTCGCCGCAGCCTCGATGGCTGCCCTGGCCGCCCTGGCCCTGCCGCTGGCCGCCCAGGCGCAGGCTTATCCGACCAAGTCCGTGCGGCTGATAGTGCCATTTGCACCGGGCGGCACCACCGACATCGTGGCCCGCATCGTGAGCGAGAAGATGGGTGCCGCTCTGGGCCAGAGCGTGGTCGTCGAAAACAAGGCCGGTGGCGGTGGTTCGATCGGCGCGCTGGAGATGATCCGCGCTGTGCCCGATGGCCATGTGCTGGGCATGGCGACGGTGTCCACCACCGCGGCCAACCCGGCCATCAACCCCAGGATCGGCTACGACCCCGCGGTCGATTTCGTGCCCATCATCAACATCGCCGCCACGCCCAACGTGATTGCGGTGCACCCCAGCTTCCCGGCACGCGACTACAAGGGTTTCATCGCCGAACTGAAGAAAAACCCCGGCAAGTACAGCTACGCCAGTTCGGGCACCGGCGGCATCGGTCACCTGCAGACCGAACTCTTCAAGAGTCTGGCGGGCGTGTTCATGACCCACATTCCCTATCGCGGCGCCGGGCCGGCGTTGAACGACACCGTGGCCGGCCAGGTGCAGATCATCTTCGACAACATGCCCTCGGCGCTGCCCTTCATCAAGGACAACCGGCTGATCCCCATCGTGGTGGCAGCGCCGCAGCGTCTGGCCCAGCTGCCGAACGTGCCCACGTTCAAGGAAGTGGGCCTGGAGCCGGTGAACCGCATGGCTTACTACGGCGTGCTGGCACCCAAGGGCACGCCCAGGGCCGTGGTCGACAAGGTGTCGGAGGCGGTGAAGAAGGTGCTGGAAGACCCTGCGGTGCGCAAGCGCATCGAAGACACCGGCTCTCTCATCGTGGGCAACACCCCGGAGCAATTCAGCGAGCAGATGAAGGCCGAGCTGGAGGTCTACAAGACGGTGGTCAAGAAGCAGAACCTGTCACTCTGAGGCAGCCCGCAGCGGTGGGTGGCAAACCGAAGGACGACACAGTCGGCGCGAGCCCAGGCACGCCGAGCCAGGCCGCCATCGACCGCTTCATCGACGCGGTGTGGATCGAAGACGGTCTCGCGCCGCTGACACTGGCCGCCTATCGCCGTGACCTGCAGCTCTACGCCAGCTGGCTGCACACCCACCACGACCGGGTGCTGGAACACAGCAGCGAGGCCGACTTGCTGGACTACATCGGCCAGCGCCACGCCAGCACCCGTGCCACCACCGCCAACCGCCGCTTGACGGTGTTCAAGCGCTACTTCCGCTGGGCCCTGCGCGAGCGGCTGGTGGCGGCCGACCCGACACTGAAGCTGCTGAGCGCACGCCAACCCGTGCGCGTGCCCAAGGTGCTGTCGGAAGCCCAGGTGGAGGCCTTGCTCGCAGCGCCCGATACCCAGCAGCCGCAAGGCCAGCGCGACCGTGCGATGCTGGAGCTGATGTACGCCAGCGGCTTGCGGGTGAGCGAGCTGGTGCAGCTCAAGACGGTGCACCTGGGCCTGAACGAAGGCGTGCTGCACGTCACCGGCAAGGGCGCGCGCGAACGCCTGGTGCCCTTCGGCGCCGAGGCTCATTCCTGGCTGCAGCAATATCTGGCGCAGGGGCGGGCGCACATCCTGGGTGGCCGCGCCAGCGATGCGCTGTTCGTCACCCGGCTGGGTGCAGCGATGTCGCGCCAGATGTTCTGGCGTCTGGTCAAGACCCATGCCGCGCAGGCCGGCATCACTGCGCCGCTGTCGCCGCACACCTTGCGCCACGCCTTTGCCACGCATCTGTTGAACCACGGTGCCGACCTGCGCGCGGTGCAGATGCTGCTGGGCCATGCCGACATCGGCACCACCACCATCTACACGCACGTGGCGCGCGAGCGGCTGCGCTCCTTGCACGCGCAGCATCACCCGCGCGGGTGAACGCGAAGGCGATCAGAGGAACAGCGACGACGAGCTGTGAAGGTGCAACTGACGCCCGCGCAGGTGCAACTATCGCCCGCGCAGGTGCGCAGGGGACTCCAGTCGCCTGGCCAGCATCGACAAGGTCAGCGTGAGCACCAGGTACACCGCCGAAATGGCCAGGTACGGTTCCCAGTAGCGCGAATAAGCCCCGGCGACGGTCCGCGCGGCCAACGCCAGCTCGGCCAGGCCGATGGCCGAGACCAGCGACGAGTCCTTGATCAGCGTGACGCCTTCATTCACCAGTGCCGGCACCATGCGCCGAAAGGCCTGCGGCAGGATGATGAAGCGCATCGACTGCCAGTGGCTCAGGCCCACGCTGTAGGCCGCCTGCGTCTGGCCGCGGTGGATGCTCTGAATGCCGGCGCGGAAGATCTCGCTGATGTAGGCGCCTGCGTTCAGGCTCATGGCCACGCAGCCCGAAAAGAAAGCGCCGTGCTCCTGGCGAAAAGTGCGAGCGGCCTCACCGGCCAGCAGCAGCCCGTGGTCCGGATGCACCAGCGCGGGCATCAGTGCAAAGTGCACCAGCAGGATTTGCACAAACAGCGGCGTGCCGCGAAAAAAGGCGACGTAGGCGACCGTCAGGCCGCGTGCCAGGCGCAGCAACCAGCGGGCTGCCAGGCCGGCTGGCGGCGGCGCGTCGGCCGATGTGCTGATGAGGCCGAACAACACGCCCAGCACCAGCCCGGCGGCCACCGCCACCACCGCGAGCTGCACCGTCATCAGCAGGCCGGCCGCGAACAGCGGCCCATAGCCGGCGAGGATTTCCCAACGCAGATCCATGCCAGGCGGGTGCTGCTGGTGCGGATGCCGGTGTGGCTGGGAGCGTCGGCTTGACTACCGGGAAGCGGCCGGCGCCGGCGCGGCTGCCGTGGCAGGCGCTGCGGCAGCGGCGGTAGAGGGGGCAGAGGGGGCACCGAAGTAGCGCGTGTAGATCTGCGTGTAGCTGCCATCGGCCTGGATCTCGGCCAGGCCTTTGTTGATCTTGGCCAGCAGTTCGGAATTACCCTTTTTCAGCGCGATGCCGTACTGCTCAGGCACGAAATCCTTGTCGGCCACGGTCTTGAACTTGCCGCCCGGGTTGTTGGCCACGTAGTGCACCACCACACCGTTGTCGGCCACCACGGCGTCCACGCCGCCCGACTCCAGTTCTTTCAGCGCCAGCGGCGTGCTTTCGAAGCGTTTGATGTTGGCGCTGGTCTTGCCCTGCAGTTTGCTCACGGCTTCGTCGCCAGTGGTGCCGGTCTGCACGCCCACCTTCAGTTTGATCAGGTCGGCAAAGCCCGCCACCTTGCTCGTTTCCTTCACGGCGATGAGCTGCTGCGCGTCGAAGTACGGTGTGCTGAAGTCCATCGTCTGCTTGCGTTCTTCGGTGATGGTGACGGCCGACACCACCATGTCGCGGTCGCCCTGGCCCAGCGCGTTGAAGATGCCTTCCCACGGCGTGTTGACGAACCTGACCTCGATGCCCGCCTTGGCGGCGGCAGCTTTCACGACGTCGATGTCGAAGCCGACGATCTCGCCTTTTTCGTTCTGGCTTTCAAACGGTGCGTAGGCGGCGTCGGTGCCCACCACGTAGACCCTGGCCGCGGCGGTCGGTGCCGCTGCAGCCGGCGTGCCGGCAGCCGCTGGCGCCTCTTTCTTGCCACAGGCGGCGAGCAACAGCGTGGCGGCCAGCACGGCGGCTGCTTGAACGAGTTGGCGACGCGAGGGGACGTTGTGCATGATCAATCCTGCAAGAAGCTGAGCGTTGATCGTCAGTGTACGGCTCTGGTGCCGCAGTTCATGGCTTGCTGCACGGCGGGCACAAGGCCGCGTTCGATGGCGCGTTCGATGGCTCGTTTACTCGCGCGCTTGCTGGCACGCTTGCTGGCGCGTTTGAGTTTGCGCATCGCCGCGTCGTCTGGCCGCCGTAGCGCCGGCAGCCGCACCCCGGTCGTGCTCAGTCGGGTGTCGAAAGCGCTGTCAACTCTTCAGCCGTGAAGCCGGCCCGGGCCCTGGCTTCCAGGTTGAATGGCGGCTTGGGCCGCGGCGCGCGGTAGGCGCGCGCCAGCGTGCGGTAGTGCTGCAGCGGGTCCAGACCGTCGCGTGCGCACAGCCAGCGGTACCAGTGGTTGCCGACAGCCACGTGGCCTACCTCGTCGCGCAGGATGATGTCCAGAATGGCCACCGCGCGCAGGTCGCCGGCCCTGCGCAGCTTGTCCTGCATCGGCGGCGTGGCGTCCAGGCCGCGTGCCTCCAGCGTACGCGGCACCAGCGCCATGCGGGCCGTGATGTCGCCGGCCGTCGACTCGGTCATCGCCCACAGGCCGTCGTGCGCCGGGAAGTCGCCATAGGCGTGCCCCAGCGTGAGCAGGTGGTCTGACAGCAGGTTGAAGTGCTGTGCCTCTTCATGGGCCACGCGCAGCCAGTCGCGGTAGTAGGCTTGCGGCATGCCGGCGAAGCGCCACACGGCGTCGAGCGCCAGGTTGATGGCATTCAGCTCGATGTGCGCCACCGCGTGCAGCAGCGCCGCTCGGCCTGCGGGGGTGAAGGGCGAACGGTGCTTCACATCGGCTGGCGCCACCAGTGGCGGGCGCTCGGTGCGGCCGGGCAGCGCACCGGCGCACAGCACGGTGGCCATGGGCTCGACGCAGGCCTGTGGCGCGGGGTGCAAAGCCAGCGCTGCGGCGGCCTTTTTCGCCGGTTCGGCGGTTTGCAAGGCCTTGAGCGCGGCCGATCGAAGCTCCATCCCTAGAATTATGGGCTTTGCCCCTGATGGGCATGAAGGTGGCTGCGATGGCTCTGTACCAGATTGGCGATGACGCCCCCGAACTCGACCCCACCGCGTGGGTGGCCGACAGCGGCCAGGTGATCGGGCGCGTGCGCATGAAAGCGGGCAGCAGCGTCTGGTACGGCGCCGTGCTGCGCGGCGACAACGAGTGGATCACGCTGGGCGCGCGCACCAACGTCCAGGAAGGCAGCGTGCTCCACACCGACCCGGGGTTTCCGTTGACCCTGGGGGAGGACGTGACCGTGGGCCACCAGGCGATGCTGCACGGCTGCACGGTGGGTGATGGCTCGCTCATCGGCATCCAGGCGGTGGTGCTGAATGGCGCCAAGATCGGCAAGAACTGCCTCGTCGGCGCCGGCGCCATCGTCACCGAGGGCAAGGAGTTCCCCGACAACTCGCTCATTCTCGGCGCACCGGCCCGGTGGGTGAAAGAGCTCTCGGCCGATCAGCTCGCGAGCCTGATGGCGGCGGCGGCACACTACGTGGACAACGCGCAGCGCTATCGCACCCAGCTCAAGCAGATCGGCTGATGGGCACGCTGAAGAAGTTTCTCTTCGAAGGCCTGCCGGTGCGCGGCATGCTGGTGCGGCTGACGGGAAGTTGGCAGGAACTGCTGCAGCGGCGGGCCGACGTCGGACCGCACCCGCCCGAGGTGCGTGTGCTGCTGGGCGAGATGGCGGCTGCCGGTGTGCTGATGCAGGCCAACATCAAGTTCAACGGCGCGCTGGTGCTGCAGGTGTTCGGCGACGGCCCGGTGAAGCTGGCGGTGGCCGAGGTGCAGAACGATCTCAGTTTTCGCACCACGGCCAAGGTGGTGGGTGATGTGCCTGCGGGGGCGCAACTGGAAGCGCTGCTCAACGTGCACGGCCAGGGCCGCTGCGCCATCACGCTGGACCCGCGCGACAAGCTGCCGGGGCAGCAGCCCTATCAGGGCGTGGTGCCTCTTTTCGATCTGTCGCACGGCGACCAGCGCAAGCCGCTGCAGCAGGTGCAGCAGGTGCTGGAGCACTACATGCTGCAGTCAGAGCAGCTCGACACGCGTCTGATTCTGGCGGCCAACGATGAAGTCGCCGCAGGTCTGCTGATCCAGCGCATGCCGGTGCAGGGCGAGGCCAATCTGCAAGGCGGTGAAACGGGATCGCGCCGCAACGAAGACGACATCGGTGTGGACGAGTCCTACAACCGCATCTCGATGCTGGCCGCCACGCTGACGCGGGAAGAGCTGTTGACGCTGTCGGTGGACGAAATCCTGCATCGCCTGTTCGGGGAAGAGACGCTGCGCGTCTTCGACCCGCTGCGGCCGCGCTTTGCCTGCACCTGTTCGCGCCAGCGGGTGAGCAACATGCTGCGCGGGCTGGGTCGAGAGGAAAGCGACAGCCTGATCGAAGAGCGCGGCCAGGTCGAAGTGGGCTGCGAATTCTGTGGCGCGCAGTATCGATTCGATGCCGTGGACGTGGGTGAACTGTTCACTCCGCCACGCGACCAGCCGCCGGCCAGCCCGGGTGTGCAGTAGACGCGGTTTGACCGCTGCGTGGGCTGGTGCGGCCTGACTGCCGCGTGGAGCGGTGCGGCCTGACTGCCGCGTGGACCTCTGCAACGAGCAGACCGCCGCGTGCTGCCGATACCCCCAGGGTGAGCCGACGGCAGCTACGCAGCCCCCGTTTTGCGCAGCGCTCTTTCGTAAGGCGCGTCGCCGCAGCACTCGCACGACCAGCCACTGCT
>JBBQMM010000165.1:0-8904 GCA_038328935.1 Burkholderiales bacterium | reverse complement strand
ATGTTCCACTTGTAGTGAAAGCCCAAGCCGCCGGCGTAAGTGGGCCGGCTGACAGCGGGGAAGGCTGTGGACTCTTCGGCCAGCATCACCGCTTGTGGGCGTTCGGTGCCCACCACTTCGTTGGTGCGCTTGATGAAGCTGATCGCTTCCAGGTTCTCGCGGCCACCGTGCACGTTGGGTAACCATTCGCCCGCCTTGCGGCTGTAGTCGCGGTACAGCATGCTGGCCACGGCGTCCACGCGCAGGCCGTCGATGTCGTAACGTTCGAGCCAGTACAGCGCGTTGCCGACAAGGAAGTTGCGCACCTCCGTGCGGCCGAAGTTGTAGATCAGCGTGTTCCAGTCGTTGTGGAAGCCTTCGCGGCGGTCGGCGTATTCGTACAGGTGCGTGCCATCGAACAGCGCCAGGCCGTGGGCGTCGCTCGGAAAGTGCGCCGGCACCCAGTCCAGCAACACGCCGATGCCGGCCGCATGCGCGCGGTCCACCAGCCGGCGCAGCCCGGCGGGGGCACCAAAGCGCGCGGTGGGCGCAAACAGACCCAGCGTCTGGTAGCCCCAGGAGCCATCGAAAGGGTGCTCGCTGACGGGCATCAATTCCAGGTGCGTGAAACCCATGTCCTTCGCGTAGGGCACCAGTTGGTCGGCCAGTTCGTCCCAGGTCAGCCAGCGGTTGCCGCCCGCTGCTGCCGGGTCGGCCACGCGGCGCCAGCTGGCCAGGTGCACTTCATAGATGCTGATCGGTGCAGCCAGGCCATTGGCGGCCTGGCGGGCTGGCGAAGGGGGCGCCACGGGTGGCATCGCGGCCACGATGCTGGCCGTCGCAGGCCGCAGCTCGGCTTGCCTGGCGCAGGGGTCGGCCTTCAAGGGCAGCAGCTCGCCACGGGGCCCGAGCAGCTCGTATTTGTAGCGTGCGCCCGCGCCGACGCCGGGCACGAAAAGCTCCCAAACGCCGCATTCACGCCGCAGCCGCATGGGGTGGCGGCGGCCATCCCAGGCATTGAAATCGCCCACCACGCTGACGCGCCGCGCATTGGGCGCCCAGACGGCAAAGCTGGTGCCGGCTGCGCATTCAAACACCCGCGGTGTTGCCCCCAGCATTTCATAGGGACGCAGGTGCGAGCCCTCGGCCAGCAGCCACACATCCAGCTCGCCCAGCACGGGGCCGAAGCGGTAGGCATCATCGATCACCGAATGGCTGCCATCAGCCCACTGCACCTGCAGCCGGTAGGCGCCCGACACGGGCACTGCGCCGTCGAAGCAACCGTCGGTGTGGCGGCGTTGCAGCGGCCACGTACGGGACGAAGCGCCGTCAGCGTCTTCAACGCCGTCAATGCCTCCAAACAGCGCTTGCACCGCCACCGCGCCGGGCAGGAACACTGCAAGTTCGGCTCCACCTCCGGTCATGGGGTGAAGGCCCAGGACCGCGAAAGGGTCGCCATGTCTGCCGGATTGCAGGGCGTCGATGTCGGCGGTTGTCAGCATGTGGCTGCCGCCAGCAAAGCGGCTGTCAAAGGTGAGCGCGCTTTCACGCCTTGGGCTGCAGGCCCCAGACCTGTGTGGCGTACTCGCGGATGGTGCGGTCTGACGAGAAGAACCCCATCGCCGACACGTTGGTGATGGCCTTGGCTGCCCAGGCCTCGGGGTCGCGGTACAGCGCATCCACGCGCGCCTGTGCCCCCACATAGCTTTCGAAGTCGGCCAGCAGCAGGTAGTGGTCGCCACCCCACAGCAGCGAGTCCACCAAGGCCCGGTAGCGTCCGGGCTCCTGCGGGCTGAAGCTGCCGCCCGCCAAGGCGTCGAGCACACCCTTCAGCTTCGGGTTGTTTTCGTAGTGACGCATCGGCTGGTAGCCGGCAGCGCGCTGCGCCGCCACTTCGGCCGTGGACAGGCCGAAAATGAAGATGTTGTCGTCGCCCACCTGCTGCCGTATCTCGACGTTGGCGCCATCGTCGGTGCCGATGGTGAGTGCGCCGTTCAGCGACAGCTTCATGTTGCCGGTGCCGCTGGCTTCGGTGCCGGCCGTGGATATCTGCTCCGACAAGTCAGCCCCGGGCATGATGAGCTCGGCCACCGAGACGCCGTAGTTCGGCACGAACACCACTTTCAAGCGGCCGCCGATGCGGGGGTCGTTGTTGACGACCGCCCCGACGTCGTGGATGAGGCGGATCACATCCTTCGCCGCCTCGTAACTGGAAGCCGCCTTGCCGGCAAAGATGATGCTGCGCGGCACCCAGGCCGACGAGGCCGCACCGGCGGGGTCGGCCAGCATGGCCTGGTAACGCGCCACCACCTGCAGCACGTTGAGCAGTTGACGCTTGTACTCGTGGATGCGCTTGACCTGCACGTCGAATAGGCTGGCGGGGTCGAGCACGATGCCGGTGGCGGCCTTGATGTGCTCGGCCAGCCGCACTTTGTTGCCGTGCTTGACGGCCATGAACGCAGCCCTGAAGTCACCGCGCTCGCGATGCGGTGCAAGGCGCTGCAGTTGATCGAGGTCGAGCCGCCAGCCGCTGCCGATGGTGCTGTCGATCAACGACGCGAAGCTCGGGTTGGCCTGTGCCAGCCAGCGGCGTGGCGTCACGCCGTTGGTCATGTTGGTGAAGCGCTCGGGCCACAGGCTTGCAAAGTCGGCAAAGATGGTCTTCGTGATCAGCTCTGAATGCAGTGCCGACACGCCGTTAATCTTGTGGCTGCCCACCACGCTCAGGTTGGCCATGCGCACGCGCCGCTCACTTCCAGAATGAGCGCCTTCATCGATCAGCGACAGGCGGCGCAGGAACCCGTGGTCGCCCGGGCGGTGTGCGGCGGCCTCGGCCAGAAACTCGGCGTTGATGCGGAAGATGATCTCCAGGTGGCGTGGCAGCACCTGCTGCATCAAAGACACCGGCCAGGTTTCCAGCGCCTCGGGCATGATCGTGTGGTTGGTGTAGCTGAACACCTTTTTCGTCACCGCCCAGGCCGCCGTCCAGCCAAAGCCATGCTCGTCCACCAACAAGCGCATCAACTCGGCCACGCCGATGGCAGGGTGCGTGTCGTTCAGGTGGATGGCCACGCGGTCGCTCAGATTCGTCAAGCGGCCATGTTCGGCCAGATGGCGGGCCAGGATGTCCTGGATCGAAGCACTGGTGAAAAAGTACTCCTGGCGCAGCCGCAGCTCGCGGCCTGCCGGCGTGCTGTCGTTGGGGTACAGCACCCAGCTGATGTTTTCGTACTGGTTCTTGAACTCGGCGGCACGTGCGTAGTCGCCACTGTTGAAGGCGTGCAGGTCGATCTGGCTGGGCGCCACCGCCTTCCACAGCCGCAAGGTGCTGACGCGCTGTGTGCCGTGGCCCGGCACCACCATGTCGTAGGCCTTGGCACTGACCTCGCCCGCGTGGCGCCAGGTGGGTCGACTTTGTGTTGCAGAGCTGGGGTCAGCTGCAGGCTCCACCCAGCCGCCAAAGCGCACCGTGAAGGCCACGCCGGAGCGTGGAAATTCCCAGGGTGTGCCGTCCTCCAGCCAGGGGTCGGGGTGCTCCACCTGCCGGCCTTCGTGGATGCTTTGCTTGAACATGCCGAATTCGGAGCGGATGCCATAGCCGAACGACGGCAGTTCCACGGTGGCCATCGAGTCCAGAAAGCAGGCCGCCAGGCGGCCCAGGCCACCGTTGCCCAGTGCCGCGTCGGCTTCGGTGGCCGCCAGGTCTTCCAGCGAGCTGGCGTGCGCCCGCGCCGCCACTGCCATGTCGCCTTTGATGTCGAGTGCGGCCAGCGCGTTGCTCAGGGTGCGGCCGATCAGGAACTCCATGCTCAGGTAGTAGACCCGGCGCGCCTTGGCTGCGCGGTCAGCGCTGTCGCTGGCCACCCAGCGTTGGGACAACTGCTCACGCGCAACCTGCGCCACTGCGCGCATGATCTCGGCCGTGGATGCACGAGCCGGATCGGTGCCCACAGTGGCCAGCAAATGGGCGTCCACCGCAGCAGCGCCCGTGGGCGAGATGGCCATGTGGGAAGGCGTAGCGTGGTTCTGGGCCTGCGTGATGCTCATGTCGAAAGGCCGAAAGCGCCACCGGCGCACGCGGCAAGGGAGTGAAGTGGGCACAAGTGTTGCTGAATCGGGGTTGCAGCGTCAACGTCCACCTCGGAATTTTTCTGTAGTTTCACTACAAGATTTCATGATGCCTGCGCACTATGAGGAGCAGCCTGACTCTCCAGTTCGCCACACCGACAAAGTGTTGGCCACTGGTTCTCAAGTAAAACCTGCGTCTGATCGAACGGCTCGGTTCAAATCGAGCGCTTGCGCATGGCGGCGCAACTTGTAATTTTCTTGCCATGACACCGTGAATGAAGAGCGTGAAGGAAAACCGTGAAGGATTCGACATGAAAAACGTGGATGTGGCCCAGGGCCTGGACTTGCCGCGTCGCGCGGTGGCCCTGGTGCTGGCCGGCGGGCGCGGCAGCCGGTTGCGCAACCTGACCGACACGCGTGCCAAGCCGGCGGTCTACTTTGGCGGCAAGTTCCGCATCGTCGACTTCGCGCTGTCCAACTGCATGAACTCCGGCATCCGCCGCATCGGCGTCATCACCCAATACAAGAGCCACAGCCTGCTGCGCCACCTGCAGCGAGGCTGGGCTTTTCTGCGCAGCGAGGGCAATGAATTCGTCGACCTGCTGCCCGCGCAGCAGCGCATGGACGAAGAAAGCTGGTACCGCGGCACTGCCGACGCGGTTTATCAGAACCATGACATCTTGATGGACTACCGGGCCGACTACGTGGTGGTGCTGGCCGGCGACCACATCTACAAGCAGGACTACGCCCGCATGCTGGCCGACCACGTGGCCATGGGTCGCGAATGCACCGTGGGCTGCATCGAGGTGTCGCGCGCAGAGGCCACGGCCTTTGGTGTGATGGCCGTGGACAGCGAACGCCTGATCACCGACTTCGTGGAAAAGCCGGCAGACCCACCCTGCGTGCTTGGCAAGCCCGACCGTGCGCTGGCCAGCATGGGCATCTACATCTTCAACGCCGCCTACTTGTATGAAGCGCTCGAGCACGACATGGCCGATCCGCAGTCGAGCCACGACTTCGGCAAGGACATCATTCCGCGCATGGTGAAGCTGGGTGTGGCGTCGGCTCACCCCTTCGAGCTTAGTTGCGTGGGCAACAAGCCGGGCCACGCACCGTATTGGCGCGACGTGGGCACCATCGACGCGTATTGGGACGCCAACATCGACCTCACGGCCACCGACCCCTTGTTGAACATGTACGACAAGGACTGGCCGATCTGGACGCACCAGCCCCAGTTGCCGCCCGCCAAGTTCGTGCACAACCAGCCTGGACGCCGCGGCACGGCCATCGAGTCGCTGGTGTCGGGAGGCTGCATCGTGTCTGGCTCGGTCGAGAAGTCGGTGCTGTTTTCCAATGTGCGGGTGCACTCGCACGCACAGGTCAACTGGAGCGTGCTGCTGCCTGGCGTGCAGGTGGGGCGCGGCGCCACACTCAACCGCTGCGTGATCGACCGCGACTGCGTCATTCCCGACGGGCTGCAGGTCGGCGTCGACGCCGCTGCCGACGAGGCACGTTTTTATCGCACCGAAGGCGCCGGCATCACGCTGGTGACGCGCGACATGCTGCGCCGATTGGGTTGATGAAGGCCCGCCAGCGATGAGTCCACCTCCCGTCAAGGTCCTGCATGTGGCCGCTGAAGTGTTTCCTCTGGTGAAGACCGGGGGTCTGGCAGACGTCGTCGCGGCGTTGCCGGTGGCCCAGGCGGCGTTGGGAGCTGATGTTCGCTTGTTGTTGCCCGGCTACCCAGCCGTGCTGCAAGGCGTGGAGAGTCTGCGCCCGGTGCTGGACTTTGGCCCTTGTTTTGGCGCGCTTCGTGCCCGGCTGATGCTGGCCCGCATGCCGGGCAGCGGTTTGCACGTCTACGTCATCGATGCGCCCTATCTCTACCAGCGCGCAGGGGGCCCCTACCAGGACCCGCAGTGGCAGGAGTGGCCCGACAACCTGCAACGGTTTGCGCTGCTGGGCTGGGTAGGCGCGCACCTGGCCGCTGGTGACGCCGACCTGGATTGGCAGCCCGCCGTCGTGCATGCGCACGACTGGCACGCGGCGCTGACCTGCGCGTACATCCACCAACACGCGCCCACGCCTGCGGCCACCGTCTTCACCGTCCACAATCTTGTGTTCCAGGGTCTGTATCCGCTGCAGGACTGGCCGCTGCTGGGCCTGGCTGCCCGCCTGCGCTCGCACGACGGCATGGAGTACCACGGCCACCTCAGTTTCATGAAAGCCGGGCTCAACTGGGCCGACCGGGTCACCACCGTGAGCCCCAGCTATGCGGCCGAGATTGGCACCAAGGCCTTCGGCTGCGGGCTGGAGGGCCTCATCCACAAGCGCGGCGCGGCAGTCAGCGGCATCCTGAACGGCATCGACGACGAGGTCTGGAACCCGTCTACCGATGGCGCCATCGCGGCCCGCTACAGCGTGTCCGACCCTTCGGGCAAGGCCGCATGCAAACTGGCGCTGCAGGTGGAATTGGGGCTGCAAGTCAACGAGCAGGCACTCCTGATGGTGCTCATCAGTCGCCTGACATCGCAAAAGGGCGTGGACCTGTTGCTGGCGGCGTTGCCGGAGTTGATCCGTGCCGGATGCCAGCTGGCGGTGCAGGGCACCGGCGACCCCTCGCTCGAAGTTGCACTCAGGCAGGCGCAACTGGCCCACCCGGGCCGGGTGCACGTGCACGTGGGTTACGACGAAGAGCGCGCGCACCGTCTGGTGGCGGGTGCCGACGTCATCCTGGTGCCATCGCGTTTCGAGCCTTGCGGGCTGACACAGATGTACGGCCTGCGTTACGGCGCCTTGCCGCTGGTGCGGCGGGTGGGCGGGCTCGGCGACACGGTTCGAGAGCTCGCTTCGGAGTCGGGCCCTGTCAACGGTTTTGTCTTTGACGAAGCCTCGCCGCAGGCGCTGCTGGAGGCTGCGTTGCGGGCCGTGGCGTTGCACGCATCACGAGCCGACTGGCAGGCGCGGGTGGCAGCTGCGATGGGCCAGGACCTGTCCTGGCGAGAGCCCGCAGCTCGATACCTGAATCTGTACGCGGCAGCCCGCGAGCATCGGTTGTTGCACCACTGAGTGCTTGCCTGCAAAGCCCACGCCTGCACGGCTCTGGCGGCAGCTTGCAGACCGGCGGGAACTGACCCGCGCCAGCGCCTGGCAGTCATCCCATTCATATACACCGTTCCTGATATCCCACACCATGCTCACAGGCGAACTCCGCAGCCAGGTCGATGCCATCTGGAACGCTTTCTGGTCCGGCGGCATCGCCAACCCCATCGAGGTCATCGAGCAGATCACCTACTTGCTGTTCCAGCGCCGGCTGGACGACCTGCACACGCTGGAAGAGAACAAGGCCATCCGCCTGGGCAAGCCCATCGAGCGCCGCGTCTACCCGCTGGGCGCCGACGCCAAAGGCCGCAACTACACCGACCTGCGCTGGTCCCGTTTGAAGAACTTCGCCCCGGCCGAGATGTACACCGTGGTCGGCGAGCATGTGTTCCCGTTCATGCGCACGGGTGTTGGCAACAGCGGCGGCGACGGCAGCACCTTCGCTCACCATATGAAGGACGCACGCTTCACCATCCCCACACCGGCGCTGCTGGCCAAGGTGGTGGACATGATCGACCAAGTGCCGATGGACGACCGCGACACCAAGGGCGACCTCTACGAATACATGCTGGGCAAAATCGCCAGCGCCGGCCAGAACGGCCAGTTTCGCACGCCGCGCCACATCATCCGGCTGATGACGGAGATGACCGCGCCGACGCCGAAAGACGTGATGTGCGACCCGGCCGCCGGCACCTGCGGCTTTCTGGTGGTGGCGGGTGAGTATTTGCGCGACAAGCACCCCGAAATCTTCCGCGACGCCAAGCTGCGCCAGCACTTCCACCGCGGCATGTTCCACGGCTACGACTTCGACAACACCATGCTGCGCATCGGCAGCATGAACATGGCGCTGCACGGGGTGGACAACCCCGACATCCGCTACAAGGATTCGCTGGCGCAAGACCACGCCGACGATGAAGAGGCCTACACGCTGATCCACGCCAACCCGCCGTTTGCCGGCAGCCTGGACTACGAGAACACCGCCAAAGACCTGCTGGCCATCGTCAACACCAGGAAGACCGAACTGCTGTTTCTGGCGCTGTTCATCCGCCTGCTGAAGCCCGGCGGCCGGGCGGCGGTGATCGTGCCCGACGGCGTGCTGTTCGGCAGCAGCAACGCGCACAAGGAACTGCGCCGGCTGATCGTCGAAGACCACAAGCTGGATGCCGTGGTTTCGCTGCCCTCGGGCGTGTTCAAGCCCTACGCGGGCGTGTCCACCGCGATCCTGTTCTTCACCAAGACCAACTCCGGCGGCACTGACTTTGTGTGGTTCTACGACATGCGCGCCGATGGCTGGAGCCTGGACGACAAGCGGGCGCCGTTGTTGGCTGAGGGCTTGCTGGGCGTGAACCCGGGGCGGGTGTTGACGGACGCCGAGCATGCGAAGAACAACCTGCCCGATGTGCTGGCGCGGTGGCGGCAGAAGGACGGGGACGAGCGGCAGCGTGCGCGTACCGACCAGAGTTTCTGCGTGCCGAAGGCCGACATCGCGGGCAGTGGCTATGACTTGTCGATCAACCGCTACAAGGAGGTGGTGCACGACGCGGTGGAGCATGTGCCGCCGAAGGAGCTTCTGGCGAGGTTGGCGGTGCTGGAGGCGGAGATTCACGCGGGGATGAAGGAGCTTGAGGGGATGCTGGAGTGACCAGCGTCGCCCATATTCCCCTCGGCGATTTGATGGCCACAAAGACTGGCTCAGTTGATCCATCGAAGTACCTAGACGAAGCCTTCGACCTCTACAGCATTCCGGCCTTCGAC
>JBBQMM010000164.1:0-8914 GCA_038328935.1 Burkholderiales bacterium | reverse complement strand
GTGGCGCGCAACGCGCGCAGCGAAGCCGATCCAGCGCCGGTGGCGAAGGCCAAGTCGCGCGACATCCTGCGGCTGGAAGAGCGGCTGTCGGACCTGCTGACGGCGCAGGTGGAGATTCGCGTCAAGCGCCGCACCCAGCGCGGTGAACAGGGCGAAGTGGCGATCCAGTTCGGCTCACTGGAAGAGCTCAACGGCCTGCTGGAGAAGCTGGGCGGCTCGGAAAGTTGAGATTTGGGCGCCGCCGCGTCGGCGGCGCTGAGCTTGATCACGGAACTGGCCGGGCACACGGACGAGGCACCACGAGCGGGACAGGCCTTTGCCAACGGAACAGGCCTCGCGAACAGGCGTTATGAACGGGAAAGGCGTTGCGAACGGGAAAGGCGTTGCGAACGGTAAAGGCGTTGCGGCTGGGGCCATCAGACGCCAGGTGCTTCGGGTTCCCTGAAGTACGCCTCCACCAATCCCGTCAGCTTCAGCGTCATCGGCTGCCCACGCCGGTCTACCGTCTTGCCGGCCGGCACGCGGATCCAGCCTTCGCTGACGCAATATTCATCGACGTTGTTCTTCTCGACACCCTTGAAGCGGATGCCGATGCCGCGCTCCAGCAGCGGGCCGTTGAAGAACGGACTCTTCGGATTGGTGGACACGCGGTCGGGTGGAGCCGGTGCGGTGGCAGGGTTGACGGCGGGGGGCGTGGCGGGTTCGGGGGTGCTATCACTGCTCATGGTTCATCCGGGTTGTTCGGTTGGATTCTGCGCCTTGCGCCGTTGCACGGTCAGCCACAGCAGCGCCGCGATCACCAGCGCGATGGGCAGCAGCGAACCCAGGTTCAGCCAGGTCCAGCCCTGCGTGGTGATCAGCGCACCTGAAGAAAACGAGGTCACGGCCATGGTCCCGAACACGCAGGAGTCCATGATGCCCTGGGCGCGGTTCTTTTCTTCGGGGCGATAGGCCTGCGTCAGCAGCGTGGTGCCGCCGGTGTACAGGAAATTCCAGCCCACACCCAGCACCAGCAGCGCCACCAGGAACTGCATCACGTCCACACCCGACAGCGCCACCGCAACGCACACGAGATTCAGCGCTGCGCCCACGAACATGATGGGCACCGCGCCGAAGCGTTTGATCAAGTGGCCGCTGAAGAAGCTGGGCACGAACATGCCCAGCACGTGCCATTCCAGCACCAGTGCGGCGCTGCTGAAGGGGTGTTTGCACTGCTGCATCGCAATGGGTGTGGCGGCCATCAGCAGGTTCATGACGCCGTAGCCCAGCGCAGCACCGATGACCGCCACCAGGAACACCGGTTGCCGCGCCAGTTCACGCGCGCTGCGGCCGGCAGCAGAACCGGCCACAGGCGGCACGTGAACTGGAAAGCGGATGAACGACACCACCACCAGGCCCAGCAAGGCGACCCCGATCAACGCCACGTACGCGCCGGCGAAGGGCGCTGGCAGCCAGTCCTTCGCCGCGCTGGCCAGATTGGGGCCGATGAAGGCGCCGGCCACGCCACCCGCCAGCACCAGGGAGATGGCGCGCTCCTTGAACTGCGCCGGCACCAGCTCGGGCCCGGCGAAACGGTACAGCGCGCCATTGGCGCTGTAAAAGCCCGCCACCAGCGTGGACAGCACCAACAGCCAGAAACTGCCGATGCTGATGGCCAGCGCGCACAGGGCCGATGAGCCAGCGGCCACCACCAGCCCGATCTGGAAAGAGCGCTTCCGCCCCAGGCGTGCCTGCAGCCGGGAAACCGGCATCGCCGACAGCGCAGCACCCACCACATAGCCCGTCACCGGCAGTGTGGCCATCCAGCCCAGCGGCGCCAGCGACAGGCCCACCAGCCCGTTGATGGCGATGAAAGTCACGTTGTTCGTCAAGAACAGTGCCTGACAGACAGACAACAGCAGAAGGTGTATGTTCATATCCAGCATGATCTCACCGCGTTCCGCCTGCACTGAAGCAGTGCAGGCATATGAACAAAGCTGTCCACCAAAACCCGCGGGCCCACGTTTGGTGCTTGCTACGGCAATAGATGAGACTGCGCCTCGTGCTGGCTTCGCTGCAGTCAACGCCGAGCTGGCACGGGCCCTGCGATGTGGCTGCAATGCACTGGCGCAAAGCGGCAGGATTGAAAGGGTTTCTAGCGCCTGTTCAAGACAACGGCGCGGCCAGAAAGGAAGATGCTGGCAACATGCCACCACCGGGTCACAACCCGGTGCGCAGGAAAGCTCTGATGACGTCTCGGCCTGACCAAAAGTCGGGGCTTCATCAGAACTTCCCAGGCGCGACAACCGGGCAGGACAGGCCTGCCATGAAGACGCGCGCTGTGGGCACTTTGGAGAAAAGCCACCATGACAGCGCAGAGCACCGTTCACAAAGACGTGCACAAAGACGTGATCAGCCACTTTGCCGCGCGCTACGAGCGCACACGCGAAGAAGAACTGCCACTTGAAGAATACCTGGCGCTGTGCAAGCTTGACCCGCTCACCTACGCCACCGCAGCCGAGCGCATGCTCAGGGCCATTGGCGAGCCGCTGGCCGTGGACACGCGCAACGATCCTCGCCTGAGCCGTATCTTCGCCAACAAGGTGATCAAGGTCTATCCGGCCTTCGCCGAGTTCTACGGCATGGAAGAAGCGATCGAGCAGGTGGTCAGCTACTTCCGGCACGCCGCGCAGGGGCTGGAAGAAAAGAAGCAGATCCTCTATTTGCTGGGCCCGGTGGGCGGCGGCAAAAGCTCCATCGCCGAACGGCTGAAGCAGCTGATGCAGGACGTGCCCTTCTACGCCATCAAGGGCAGCCCGGTGAACGAAAGCCCGCTCGGCCTGTTCGACTCGGCCGAAGACGGGCCCATCCTGGAGAGCGAATACGGCATCCCGCGCCGCTACCTGAACCGTGTGCTCAGCCCCTGGGCCGTGAAGCGCCTGGAAGAATTCGGCGGCGACATTCGCCAATTCAAAATAGTCAAGCGCCACCCCAGCATCCTGCGCCAGGTGGGCATCGCCAAGACCGAGCCGGGGGACGAAAACAACCAGGACATCAGCAGCCTGGTGGGCAAGGTCGACATCCGCAAGCTCGAGGCTTTTTCGCAGGACGACCCCGACGCCTACAGCTACAGCGGCGGCCTGTGCCTGGCCAACCAGGGCTTGCTGGAGTTCGTGGAAATGTTCAAGGCGCCCATCAAGGTGCTGCACCCGCTGTTGACGGCCACGCAAGAGGGCAACTTCAAGGGCACCGAAGGTTTTGGCGCCATCCCGTTCGACGGCGTGGTGCTGGCGCACAGCAACGAAAGCGAGTGGAAGGCTTTCCGCAACAACAAGAACAACGAAGCTTTCCTGGACCGCATCTACATCGTCAAGGTGCCGTACTGTCTGCGCGTCAGCGAAGAAACCAAGATCTACGAAAAGCTGCTGCGCAATTCATCATTGGCGGCAGCCACCTGCGCGCCAGGCACGCTGAAGATGATGAGCCAGTTTGCGATGCTCACGCGCCTGAAGGAGCCCGAGAACAGCAGCCTGTACAGCAAGATGCAGGTGTACGACGGCGAGAACCTGAAAGACACCGACCCGCGCGCCAAGAGCTACCAGGAATACCGCGATTACGCCGGTGTTGACGAAGGTATGTCCGGCATCAGCACGCGCTTTGCCTACAAGATCCTGAGCAAGGTGTTCAACTTCGACAACACCGAAGTGGCGGCCAACCCGGTGCACCTGATGTACGTGCTGGAGCAGCAGATCGAGCGCGAGCAGTTCGCGAAAGAGACCGAAGACAAGTACGTCGGTTTCATCAAGGAACTGCTGGCGCCACGCTATGCCGAATTCATCGGCAAGGAAGTGCAGACCGCCTACCTTGAGAGCTACAGCGAATACGGCCAGAACATCTTCGACCGTTACGTCACCTACGCCGACTACTGGATCCAGGACCAGGAATACCGCGACACCGACACCGGTGAAGTCTTCGACCGCGTCAGCCTGAACGGCGAACTGGAAAAGATAGAGAAGCCGGCCGGCATTGCCAACCCGAAGGACTTCCGCAACGAGATCGTCAACTTCGTGCTGCGCGCGCGTGCCAACAACCAGGGCAACAACCCTGTATGGACGAGCTACGAAAAGCTGCGCACGGTGATCGAGAAGAAGATGTTCAGCAACACCGAAGAGCTGTTGCCGGTGATCAGCTTCAACGCCAAGGCCAGCGCCGACGAAGCCAAGAAGCACGAGAACTTCGTGGCGCGCATGGTGGCCAAGGGCTACACCGCCAAGCAGGTGCGGCTGCTCTGCGAGTGGTACCTGCGGGTGCGCAAGAGCAGTTGATGGCGCCCCCCCGCAACGTCTTCGGCGTTTCCCCCCCAGGGGGGCACCCCCAGCGGCCCGGCAAAGCCGGTTCCGCGGTGGCCGCTGGGGTCCGAATTCTCGCTTGGGGTGGACGTGCAAAGCATCATTGATCGACGGCTGGCGGGCAAGAACAAGTCCATCGGCAACCGCGAACGCTTTCTGCGCCGGCACAAGGAGCAGATCAAGGACGCTGTGAAGCGCGCCATCGACGGCCGCAGCATCAGCGACGTCGAGCGCGGCGAAGACGTGCACATCCCGAAGAAGGACTTGAACGAGCCGGTGTTCGGCCACGGCTCCGGCGGTATTCGCGACATGGTGCACCCCGGCAACCGTGAATACGTGCAGGGCGACCGCATCGAGCGACCCAAGGGTGGCCAGGGCAAGGGCGCTGGCAAGGGCCAGGCCGGCGACAGCGCTGATGGCGAAGACGACTTCGTCTTCACGCTGAGCAAAGAAGAGTTCATGCAGGTCTTCTTCGACGACCTGGCGCTGCCCAACCTGACGCGCACGCAGTTGGCCGAAGTGCCCGAATGGAAGAGCCACCGCGCCGGCTATGCCAGCGACGGCACGCCCAACAATCTAAGCGTTATTCGCAGCATGCGCGGCAGCCTGGGCCGGCGCATCGCTTTGGGCGCCAGCAGCCGCGCCGAACTGCGTGAACTTGAAGAAGAACTGCAGCGCTTGCTGGAGCTGCCCCAGCCCGCCGACATCGCGGCGCGCGCCGACACGCAAGCACGCATCAAGCTGCTGCAAGACAAGGTGGCCGACTTGAAGGCGCGGCTGGACCGCATCCCTTTCCTGGACCCCATCGACCTGCGCTTTCGCAACCGCGTGCGCGTGCCTGTGCCCACCAGCAAGGCGGTCATGTTTTGCGTGATGGACATTTCGGGCTCGATGGACGAAGGCCGCAAGGAACTGAGCAAGCGCTTTTTCATCCTGCTGTACCTGTTCCTGACCCGGCACTACGAAAAGATCGACCTCGTTTTCATCCGCCACCACACGCAGGCGCAAGAGGTGGACGAAGAAAACTTCTTCCACGCCCGCGAAACCGGCGGCACCGTGGTCAGCAGCGCGCTGGTGCTGATGGAAGAAATCATCAAGGCGCGCTACAGCCCGACGGAGTGGAACATCTACGGCGCGCAAGCCAGCGACGGCGACAACTGGCACCACGACAGCGGCCGCTGCCGCGAACTGCTGGCCGACAAGCTGCTGCCGCTGGTGCGCTACTTTGCTTATGTGCAGGTGGCCGAAGAAGAGCAGAACCTGTGGCAGGAATACACCCAGCTGCAGAGCGGCCACAAACACTTCGCGATGCGCAAGGCCGTATCGGCCGATCAGATCTATCCCGTGTTCCGCGACTTGTTCAAAAAGGAAGGCGCGAAAGCCGCATGAACACACACAGCCGCTTCAAGGCGAATACCGCAGTGCGCAGCACGGAGGTTGCCTGATGAATAGCAAACCACGGCTGCTGGCGCTGGACCAACCACTGCCGCCGCCAGACAGGCCTGCGCAGGCCTTGCCGTCGCCCAGCGACTGGTCGTTTGATCTGATCGAGCAGTACCACCAAACCATCGCCGCCACGGCTGCGCGCTTTGGTCTCGACACCTACCCGAACCAGCTGGAAATCATCACCGCCGAGCAGATGATGGACGCCTACGCCAGTGTGGGCATGCCGGTGAACTACCGCCACTGGAGCTATGGCAAGGAATTCATAGCCACCGAGAAAAACTACAAGCGCGGCCACATGGGTCTTGCCTACGAGATTGTCATCAACGCCGATCCCTGCATCAGCTACCTGATGGAGGAGAACACGATGGCGATGCAAGCGCTTGTCATCGCCCATGCCGCCTATGGCCACAACAGTTTTTTCAAAGGCAACTACCTGTTTCGCATGTGGACCGATGCGTCGTCGATCATCGACTATCTGGTCTATGCGAAAAACTATGTGGCCATGTGCGAGGAAAAGCATGGCCTGGACGCGGTCGAGGCGTTCCTCGACAGTTGCCATGCGCTGTCCAACTACGGCGTTGATCGCTACCGCCGCCCCACACGCAAGAGCCTGGCCCAGGAGATCGCCGAGCGCAAAGACCGCGAAGCCTATGTCCAAACCCAGGTCAACGATCTGTGGCGCACGCTGCCGCGGCGCGCTGGCAGCACCGATGGCCTGCCTGAGGCCAAGCGCTTTCCAGAGGAGCCGCAGGAGAATTTGCTGTATTTCATCGAGAAGAACGCGCCCTTGCTGGAGCCGTGGCAACGCGAAATCGTGCGCATCGTGCGCAAGGTGGCGCAGTATTTTTATCCACAGCGTCAGACACAGGTGATGAACGAGGGTTGGGCCACATTCTGGCACCACAAGTTGCTCAACACCATGTACGACGACGGTTTTCTCACCGATGGTGTGATGATTGAATGGCTCAAATCGCACACCAACGTGATTCACCAGCCGCCGTTGGGCCACAAGGCCTACCGTGGCATCAACCCATATGCGCTGGGTTTTGCGATGTTCACCGACATCCAGCGCATCTGCGAAGCGCCCACCGCCGAAGACCACGAATGGTTCCCCGAAATGGCTGGCACACCGTGGTTGCCGACACTGCACAATGCCATGCGCCATTTCAAGGACGAGAGTTTCATCGGCCAGTATCTGAGCCCCAAGCTGATGCGCGAGTTGCGGTTGTTCGAGATCACCGACAACGACCGCCAGACCGAACTCGAAGTCACGGCCATTCACGACGACAGCGGTTTTCGCCGTGTGCGCGAATCGCTGGCCCACCAGTACGACCTGGGTTCGCGCGAGCCCAACATCCAGGTGTACAACGTCAATCTGCGCGCCGACCGTTCCTTGACGCTGCGTCATTTTCAGCACAAGAACCGCCCGCTGCACGACTCAGCGCAGGAAGTGCTCAAGCATGTGACTCGGTTGTGGGGGTTTGGCGTGCACTTGGAAAGCGTTAACAGCGCGGGTGAGGTGACCAAGCGCTGGCATGCGGCGTCACAGACGAACCGTTGAGCATCCTGCCTGGATTGCGAGGCGCGCGGTTGACTGCTGTGTGGGCGGTCAAGGTAACCGTGTTGGCTGCATGCGCGCCTCGATGGTCTCGCCCAGCTCAATCACGGCCAGCGCGTAATAGCTGCTCCAGTTGTATCGGGTGACCACATAGAAATTTTCGGTGCCTGCGACAAATGAGGGCGGGGCGCCGCCGTTTTCCAACTCCACCAGCGCGAGCTTGCCGGTGTGCTGCAAGGCCGCGCCTTCAAGCAGGGCGCCTTTGGCGGCGAAGCTGGCCACGCTGAAGGTGGGCAGGATGTCGGGCGCGAGCAAGGCGTCCATGTCTGCCGTGGGGCTGAGGCTCACCGGGTAGCGGGTGAGCTGACCGGTCTGCCAGCCGAAGACCTTGAAGTAGTTGGCCACCGAGCCGATGACATCGGCTGGACTGTTGAACAGGTCGACATGGCCGTTGCCGTCGAAGTCGATCGCGTACTTCATCCAGCTGCTGGGCATGAACTGGGGCCAGCCAATGGCGCCTGCAAAGCTGCCGCGCAGGGTCTGCGGGTCGATCCCAGCGCGGCGCGTGAGGCTCAGATACTGCTCCAGCTCGCCACGGAAGAAATCGGTGCGAATGGCGGCGCGCGGGTGGCTGTCGGGGAAGTGGAAGGCCAGCGTCGTCAGCGCGTCGATGACGCGGCAGTTGCCGGTGTGCTGGCCCCACAGGGTTTCGACGCCGATCACGCCCACGATCAGGCTGGCGGGCACACCGAACTCGGACTCGGCGCGCGAGAGCAGCTCGCGGTTGTCTTCCCAGAATCGCTGGCCTGCGCGCAGTCGCACCGGCTCGATGAAACGCGCCCGGTAGGCGGCCCAGTTCTTGGGTGTGCCGCGCGGCGCCGGCGCCATCAGCCGCGAGACCTGTGGCAGGCGCTGCGCCTGGCCGATCTGATCGCGCACCCAGGCCGGGTCGAGATCGCGGCGGCTGGCGAGGTCGTCGGCGAATGCCATGGCGGCTTCGCTCTGGCTGTAGAAGAACGCGGCCTGGGCAGCGGGGCGCTGTTTGGCCGGCAACTTGCCGCTGGCCTGCGCGGTCGGGAGCAGCACCGCGAGTGCCAAGACGCAGGCGGCTGTTCGCACGCGCGTGCAGACAAAAGCGAGGGGAAGCACAGAGTGAAAGGTCAACGTTGTGGCTCTTTGGGCCAGCCCAATTGCTGGTATTCGTCTTGCAGTGTAGCCAGCGTGAGCGGGCTGCTGCGGGCGTAGCGCTGGGCTTCCAGGCGCAGCAGCCAGTCCCCGAGGCCTTGCGCAAATGGGGTGTCGCCCCAGTGCTGCTGCACGCGCTGGGCCAGGCTGCGCGGGGGCAGCTGGTCGTGCCCGCTCAGGCCCAGAGCGGTCAGCCGCTTGCGGGTGCGCTGCAGCAGGCGCAGCCAGGGATCGTGTTGCTGACGTTCCCACAGGGTCCAGGCCGCGCCGGCCAAACTCACCGCCACCACCACCCCGATCAGCACATAGGCCAGATCGGTCCAGATGGGCGCCTTGAAGCCGAGGTTCTTGAGCAGATCGAGCTGGCGGCCCTGGGTGTAGTTGAGCACCCACTGGT
>JBBQMM010000163.1:0-8976 GCA_038328935.1 Burkholderiales bacterium | reverse complement strand
CCAGCGACAGCGCCGGCATGAGCGATCTGGTGGTAGAAGCCGCGCTCTCCACCATTCTCGACCTGGAAGATTCCATCGCCGCAGTGGACGCCGAAGACAAGGTGCTGGCCTACCGCAACTGGCTCGGCATCTTGCAGGGCTCGCTGATGGAATCGTTCGAGAAGGGCGGCCAGACCATGACGCGCGGCTTGAACGCCGACCGCGAATACACCGCGCCCAACGGTGCGAAGAAAGTGCGCCTGCACGGCCGCTCACTCATGTTCCTGCGCAACGTCGGCCACCTCATGACCAACCCCGCCATCCTCTGGGGCGCGGAAGGCAAAGAAATCCCCGAAGGCATTCTGGACGCGATGGTCACCACCACCATCGCCCTGCACGACCTGCAAAAAACCAAGAAAGACGCGATTCGCAACTCGCGCAAAGGCTCGGTCTACATCGTCAAGCCCAAGATGCACGGCCCAAGCGAAGTCGCGTTTGCCGCCGAGTTGTTTGGCCGCGTCGAGCAGGTGCTCGGCCTGCCCGAAGCCACGGTGAAGCTCGGCATCATGGACGAAGAGCGCCGCACCAGCGTCAACCTCAAAGCCTGCATCGCCGCCGCCGCCAACCGCGTGGCCTTCATCAACACCGGCTTCCTCGACCGCACCGGCGACGAGATGCACACCGCCATGCAAGCCGGCGCGATGGTGCGCAAGGGCGACATGAAAACCAGCGCCTGGATTCAGGCCTACGAGCGCAACAACGTGCTGGTGGGTTTGAACTGCGGCTTGCGTGGCAAAGCGCAAATCGGCAAAGGCATGTGGGCCATGCCCGACCTGATGGCGGCCATGCTGCAGCAAAAGATTGCCCACCCCAGGGCCGGCGCCAACACCGCCTGGGTACCCAGCCCCACCGCGGCCACGCTGCACGCGTTGCACTACCACCAGGTCGATGTGTTCAAGGTGCAGCGTGAGCTGGAGAAAGTCGACTTCGACGTTGAACGCGATGCGCTGCTCGAAGGCCTGCTCACCGTGCCCGTGGCCAGAAAGCCCAACTGGAGCGACGAAGACAAGCAGCAGGAACTGGACAACAACGCACAGGGCATCCTGGGCTATGTGGTGCGCTGGGTCGACCAGGGCGTGGGCTGCTCCAAGGTGCCCGACATCCACAACGTGGGCCTGATGGAAGACCGCGCCACGCTGCGCATCAGCAGCCAGCACATGGCCAACTGGATGCAGCACGGCGTGGTCACCAAGGCGCAAGTCAGGGCCACGCTCAAACGCATGGCCAAGGTGGTGGACAAGCAGAACGCCGGTGATGCGGCCTACCAGAACATGGCCGGCCGCTTCGACGCCAGCGCTGCCTATCAGGCGGCCAGCGACCTGGTGTTCAAAGGCCTGGCACAACCCAGCGGCTACACCGAGCCACTGCTGCACGCGTGGCGCTTGAAGGTCAAGGGCGCGCCGGTCTGACGGCGCTACGGGCTTGCAGGCGGCCGGCATCCCCACCGGCCGCGGCCCAGGGTGCCGGCTGGAGCGTCAGCTGGGCGTGGGCACGCCGTTGATGCGGTCGTATTTCAGGAAGTACTGGCGCGCCAGTGCCACCAACTGGTTTTCTGTCGGGTGATCGGCGGTTTCGAAGCCCACCACGTGCCTGGCGCTCTCGGGGCGATGCTTCTCGAGGTAGCGCTTGAAGTCGGCGAGGCCGGTGCTGGGCCCGACGGCCAGTACTTCCGGGATGCCTTTCAGGGCATCACAGACATGGCCGAAGAACTCGTGCTCGCTGCGCACCGCACTGGCGTGCTGTGCGGTGTGGTGGCTGTGCGACTTCACGCGGCTGGCTGCTACGTGTTCTGTATCGAATTGCAAGATCTGGGCTTTTTGGTGATCGATCCAGACAACGGCGTGAAAAAGGGTCATGGGTAGCCTTCCTGTGAATCGTTGGGATGAGCAGTGGGTGCTTCGCAGCGGTCTATGACTTTCGGGGCTGCCCGCTTTGCAGTTGCCCGCTTTCGAGTTGTGCCTGGCACGGCACGCAGCGCAGGGCCCAGGGTTAGGCCTGCAGGCGATCAAAGGAGGTGTTTCATTCGCGCGCTCCGGTGGTCTGCAATCATGATCGCGCGGTGGACGAAGCCGGGCCTTGAGCGTCGTCAAGCAACCGGTTCGGAGCGCTGGCAAAAAATTCGGCGCTGCATGGCGGCACTGCATGTCGGCGCTGCAAGTCGGCGCTGCATGTCGGCACCAGATGTCGGCACTGTGGGCCCGCTCCCTACAATCGACGCTTATGCAACCGGTTTCCACTGCAGCCTCTTGTGACGTGTTGGTGGTGGGTGCCGGGCCGGCGGGCAGCGCTTGCGCGCAGCTGCTGGCGGCGGCGGGGCAGTCGGTGTTGCTGATCGACCAGCACGACTTCCCTCGCGACAAGGTTTGCGGTGATGGCCTGATACCCGACAGCCATGCGGCGCTGCGGCGCCTGGGTGTGGCCGATGAAGTGGCCAGCCTGGCCACCGCGGTGTCTTTCGTGCGCTGTGTGGGCCCGCGGGGCGGGCAGGTCGACGTGCCGGGCACGCTGTCGGTTCTGCCGCGCAAGACGCTGGACCATGTGCTGGTGCGCTCCGCGCAGCGGGCTGGCGCGCAGCTGCTCACGCCCTGGCGCTTCGAAGCGCCGCTGCTCGAAGGCGCACAGGTGGTGGGCGGACACTTCAAGAGCGGCGGGCCGGGCGCGGCGACGAACCTGGATGTCCATGCACGCTGGACGGTGCTGGCCACGGGCGCGGTGCCGCAGGCCCTGCAGGCGGTGGGCTTGTGCGACCGCCACACGCCCAGCGGCGTGGCCCTGCGCGGTTATGTGCGCAACGAGGCGATGGTGGGTCGCATCACGCAGCTGCACATGGTCTGGCACCAGCGGCTGCGGGGCGGCTACGGCTGGATCTTCCCTGCGCCCGGCGGTGTCTTCAACATCGGGGCCGGAATGACCGGCAGTCACGTCCGGCAGCGTGACGGCAGGGGGCGCATGCAGGACGTCAACCTGCGCGGCATGTTCGACGCCTTCTGTGAAGTCCATGCCCCGGCGCGTGAACTGATGGCCGGGGGCACGCTGCTCGGCGCCATCAAGGGGGCGCCGCTGCGCTGTTCGCTGCAGGGTGCCCGCTGGTCACGCCCCGGCTTGTTGGTAACCGGCGAAGCAGCCGGCAGCACTTATGCCTTCAGCGGTGAGGGCATCGGCAAGGCGATGGAAACGGGCATGCTGGCCGCCGAGGCCGTGCTCGGCCATGTGGGGCCGGATGAGTCGTTGACGCGCCTTCGCTATGAGGCCGGCTTGCTGCGGCTGAAGCCCCGTTTCGATTTGTACGAAACCGCCAGCCATGTCAACCACCACCCCTGGTTGGCCGATCTGGTGGTCTGGCGCGCGCGCCGCAGCGCCCGCATCCGTGGCCGGCTTTCCAGCATGCTCGAAGAAAAGCAGAACCCCGGGCGCCTGTTCACGGTGCGCGGCATGACCAAGCTCATGTTTGAATAGGCGACCTTGAACGAAGTCCGAACACCATGACTCAGCACCCGACCCCGACCCCGACCCCGATGCCGACCCCGACTTTCGCGCTGCTGCGCCTTCTTGCCGCTGTGGTTGCGGCTGCGCCCCTGATGGTGGCCTGTGGCGGTGGCGGTGGCGGCGGTGCTGCCGAGCCGGTGCCGGTGCCGGTGCCGGTGCCGCTGCCGGTGCCCACGGTCACGTCGGCCGCTGCGGGCGCGGCGGTGTACGGGCAGCCGTTGCTGCTGACCGTCAACGGCACCCATCTCGACCAGCCGATTTCGGTGACGTCGGCCGGTTGCACGTCCATCACGCGCAGCACCGTGGCGCCGAACATCAGCACCGCCACCACGGCGTACTACACCTGCACGGTGGCTGGCTACGGTGCGCAGCAGTTCAGTGTTACGCGCAGTGGCGCCGCTGCGGCGCTCGCCACGGCGGCCTACGCTGTGCCCGCGCCCCAGGTCAACGCGTCTGCTGCGGCAGCCACCACACTGGGGCAGAGTGTCTTGCTGACCTTGAACGGCAGCGGCCTCGACCTGGCGATGACGGTCACTTCTGCCGGCTGCACCGGCATCACGCGCAGCACCACGGCACCGAACATCAGCACGGCCAGCACGGCCTACTACACCTGCACGGCCGCGGTGGCTGGAGCGCAGCAGTTCGCCGTCACGCGTGCGGGTGACAACCTGTCGCTGGCCACCACCAGCTACACGGTGCCACCGCCCCCGGTGGTGTCTGCAGCGGCGGCCGGTGCCCCGCGCTATAGCCAGCCGCTGCTGCTGACGCTGACAGGCACGAACCTGGACCAGCCGATCACCGTGACGTCCCCGGGTTGCAACAACATTGCGCGCAGCACCACGGCGCCGAACATCAGCAGCGCCACCACCGCGTACTACACCTGCACGGCGGCTTCGGTGGGGGCTCAGCAGTTCGTGGTGGTGCGCACCTACGACAACGCCAACATCGCGTCGGCTGCCTACACCGTGCCGGTGCCCCAAGTGACGATGACGGTCAGCAACGGCGCTGCGGTGAACGGCAGCTTCGTCATCACGCTGGCGCCGCAGCAGGCGCCGATCACCGTCAACAATTTCCTGAACTATGTCAACTCGGGCTTTTACAACGGCAGCATCTTCCACCGCTACGTCGCAAATTTTGTTCTGCAGGCCGGCGGCTACGACGCGGGAGTGACCACTGCCGTGCGGCCCACTCACAAGGCCACCAATGCTGCGATCGTGCTTGAAGACGGCGCAGGGCTGTCGAACACCCGACTCACCGTGGCCATGGCGCGGACGGGGCCGCCGAATGGGTCGGTGGACTCTGCCACTTCAGAGTTCTTTATCAATCTGGCCGACAACCTGTTCTTGAACGCCGCAGGCGCCGCACGCGGCTATGCGGTCTTCGGCAGCATCACCACCGGCTCCGCAGTGGTGACCAGCATGACCACCGCGCCCTGCGCGGCTGCACCATTGATCGGCAGCGAATGCCTGCCCATCCCCAACCTGGTGATCACGGCGGCGACGCAGACCCAGTAGGGGTGCCAGTGGCCGCAGCGCGCTGCTGCCCTGCGCTCGTTTGCCTGGGGGGCGGCGCCTCTGGCACGCGTTTAGCATCAGCGGCACCACTGCCTGCAGACCGACGCTTTACGCACCATGCCCGCCATCCCGATACCGCGCTTCGACCAGTTCTACCGCTACCCCGAACTCACGCGTCTGCTGCAGGATTACGCCGCCGCGGCGCCTCACCTGGTCAGCCTGCGCAGCATCGGCAAGAGCCATGAAGGCCGTGACATCTGGTTGCTGGCAGTCACCAACCGCGGCACCGGGCCCGACGAAGACAAGCCGGCGTTCTGGATCGACGGCAACATCCACGCCGCCGAGCTGACGGCCTGCACGGCGTGTCTGTACTGGCTGCACCAGTTGGTGCAGGGCTACGGCAACAGCACCCAGGTCACCGAGCTGCTGAACACGCGGGCGGTCTACATCGTGCCGCGCCTGAACCCGGACGGCGCCGAGCTGGCGCTGGCCGACAAACCGCGCCACATCCGCTCGAGCACGCGCCCTTACCCTTTTGATGAAGAGCCGGTGGAGGGGCTGACCGTCGAAGACGTGGACGGGGACGGCCGCATGCTCAGCATGCGCATACCCGACCCCCATGGCACCTACAAGAAACACGCCACCGAAGCACGCCTGATGGTGGCTCGCGAGCCGGGCGAGTTCGGCGGTGAGTACTACCGTGTGCTGCCCGAAGGCACGCTGAAGAACTACGACGGCTTGCAGATCAAGGTCAACCCGGACCGCGAGGCGCTGGACCTGAATCGCAACTTCCCATCGCAGTGGCGGCAGGAATTCGAGCAAACTGGCGCCGGCCCCTACCCGACCAGCGAGCCCGAGGTGCGCGCGATGGTGGACTTCATCACCCAGCACCCCAACATTGGCGCAGCAGTCAGCTTTCACACCCACAGCGGCGTCATCCTGCGGCCCATGGGCACGCACAGCGACGACGACATGATCCCCGAGGACCTGTGGATGATCAAGCGCCTGTCCGAGCTGGGCGCCCGGCTCACGGGCTATCCCGCAGTGAGCGCCTGGCACGAATTCAAGTACCACCCCAAGGACTTCGTCACGGGGACGCAGGACTGGATCTACGAACACCTGGGCGCCCTGTTCTGGACCGTCGAAATCTGGGCCCCCAACAAGGAAGCCGGCATCACCGACTACAAGTGGGTCGAGTGGTATCGCAGCCACCCGGTGGAAGACGACCTGAAGCTGCTGAAGTGGAGCGATGAAAAATGCGCCGGCCAGGCGCACGTCGACTGGTACCCGTTTCGCCACCCGCAGCTGGGCATGGTGGAGATCGGCGGCTGGGACCGCATGAACTACTGGCGCAACCCGCCGCCCGCGTTGCGCGAACGCGAAGCGGCGCGCTTCCCGGCCTGGCTCACGCAGCTGGCACTGAGCCTGCCCAGGCTGGAACTGCTGCGCACCGAGGTGCGGGCGCTGGGCGCCGACACCTGGCGCGTGCGTCTGGCCGTGGCCAACAGCGGCTACCTGCCGGCCTACGTGACGCAGCGCGCTTTGCAGCGCAAGACCGTGCGCGGCACGGTGTTCGAAATCCACCTGCCTCCCACAGCCAGCCTGGCCAGCGGACGCCAGCGCGTGGTGGCGCCGCACCTGGAGGGCCATGCCCCGAAGTCCAGCCTGCAGGCGTTCTTGCCCAACCGCGAAGTCACCGCCGACCGCGCGGTCGTCGAATGGGTGGTGCGCGGGCCGCGCGGCACGGTGATTGCGCTGAGCGCCAGTGCCGACCGCGCAGGCAGCGTGCGCAGCGAGGTCACGCTCGACTGACGCCGGGCCAGCCCTCATGATCTCAGCCGACAACCTGACCACGCTGTTCGAGTTTCTGCCCATCGGCGTCTACCGCTCGGCCCCTGATGGCCGCCAGGTCTACGCCAACCCTGCCTTGGCGCGGCTCAACGGCTACGACACCGCGGCGCAACTGGTGTCCGCGGCGACCGACATCGGTAACGTTTGGTATGTGGACCCGCTTCGGCGGAGCGAGTTCGTGGCGGTGCTCGAGCGCGATGGGCGCGTGGTGGCTTTCGAGTCAGAGGTCAGGCGCTACAAGTCGCGCGAGCGCATCTGGGTGCGGGAGCATGCTCACGTGGTGCGCGACGCGCAGGGGCGCGCACTGTACTTCGAAGGCACGGTGGAAGACATCACCGTCGAACGTGCCCAGCAGCGAGCCGTGCAGGCCAGTCGCGACGAGTTGGAGCAGATGGTGCAGATCATCCCGGCCGTCGTCTATCGGCTGCTGATCCACTCCGATGGCCGGCGACGCTTCGGTTTCATGAGCCAGCAGATCGAGCCGATGCTGGGCATCTCGCCGGCGCAGGCCATGGCTGAGCCGGATCTCGTGCCCTCGCTGCGCCACCCCGACGACGCTGATCGTGTGGCGGCTGCAGCGGCCCAGGCGGTGCGCGACGGCACGCCACTGCAGATCGAGTACCGCTTGTGCCTGCCCTCGGGTGAAGTGCGGTCGATGCAGATGTTCAGCGCGGGCCTGGCGCCGGTCGATGGCTGGGCGGTGCGTGTGGGCATGATCTTCGACATCACCGAACGCCGGCGTGTCGAAGAAGCGTTGCGCACCAGCGGCGAGGTCTGGAAGCGCGCCTTGCTGAGCATGGGTGACGGGGTCTGGGACTGGTATGTGCAGGACGGCATGGAGTTCCTGTCTGCAGGCGGCAAAGCCTTGCTGGGCTACGGCCCCGACGAGCTGGCCGATACGCCGCAAGCGTTGGACGATCTGACCCATCCCGAAGACCGCGCGCGCATGCTGACCGACCGTCAACGGCATCTGGACGGGCTCACCCCTTCCTACGTGAATGAACACCGCATTCGCAGCAAGGGCGGTGAATGGGTGACCGTGCTGTCGCGCGGCGTCATCCTGCAGCGCGATGCGCAGGGCCGGGCGCTGCGCATGATCGGCATGCTGACCGATGTCTCGCAGGCGCGGCAGGCCGACACCCTGCGTCTGGAGCGCGACCGCGCGGCGGCGGCCGACCTGTCCAAGTCGCAGTTCCTGTCCCGCGTGAGCCATGAGCTGCGCACGCCGCTGAACGCCATCCTGGGCTTTGCGCAGTTGCTGGAGCTCGACACCGGGCTGCAAGAGCGGCAGCGCGGCTGGGTGCGCCATGTGCTGGACAGTGGCCGCCACCTGCTGGCCCTGGTGGACGATGTGCTCGACCTGTCCAGCGTGCAGACGGGGCAGTTGCCTTTCGTCATCGAATCGGTCGCGCTCTGGTCCCTGGTGGACGAGGTGTCGACCATGCTTGCCGCCAGCGCTGTACCCACTGCTGTCACGCTGCACACCGAACCCGCCGAGCGTGACCCCGCCTTGCGCGTGCTGGCCGACCGCCGGCGGCTGAAGCAGATCCTGAGCAACCTGGTGTCCAACGCCATCAAATACAACCGCCCCGCGGGCTGGGTGCGCGTCAGCGTGCTGCGCCACCAGGGGGTGGCCGAGATCAACGTCGTCGACAGCGGGCCGGGCATGAATGAAGCGCAGATGGCGCGTCTGTTCAATCCCTTCGAGCGTGTGGGCGCGCAGCACGGCAGCATCGCCGGCACCGGGCTCGGCCTGGCGCTGTGTCGCCAGCTCGCAGAAGCGATGGGTGGCGCCATCGGCGTGAGCAGTGCGCCTGGCGAAGGTGCCCGCTTCTCGCTGCGGCTGCCACAGGATGTCGCCGCCGGGGCGGGGCGGCTGCCTATGTCTTCTCGAACCTGAACACCGCCACGCTGGCGCGTGCATTGGGCCAGCGGCGTATGGTGCGGCCACCTTGCAAGCCGAAGCTGTCGGTGACGGTCAGGCCGCAACGCTGGGCCAGCACTTCGAAGTCGGCATAGGTGCCGACGCGGATGTTCGGCGTGTCATACCACTGGTAGGGCAGCGTGCGTGTCACCGGCATGCGGC
>JBBQMM010000162.1:0-9008 GCA_038328935.1 Burkholderiales bacterium | reverse complement strand
ACCGCTTCCAACACGTGGCGCTCGTTTTCGCCGCGCTCGCGTTCGTTCAGGTAGAACGCAAAGTCGACCTCGTGGCGGATGTAGCGGGGCGGCAATCGGTTCAGCGCCACGCAAGCCACGTCGGCCAGCAGTTCGGGCCGGTGCGACAGGCCCGGATAGCTTTGCGCGTGTTTCAGCACGGCGTCGAAGACGGCCTGCTCGTTGTGGTTGCGTACGGACGTGAAATCGGCGCTCATGCCTGTTCTCCACCCCCAACGAAGGGGTCTTGAAGGCATATCGGCCCGGCGGGCCGGGACTCAAGCGGCGCCGATGTCCTTCACGAAACCGGCCTGGGGCTGGGTGATGCTGGCCGGGTTCTTCTTCACGAAGTCCAGCATGCGCTCGATGCAGCCCAGCGCCTGGCTGCGCACCGGCTCGGGCACCAGCACCTCGCCGCTGCCGCTTTCCAGGCACGACACCACGCCCTGCAGCGCGTTCATCGCCATCCAGGGGCAGTGTGCGCAGCTCTTGCAGGTGGCGCTGTTGCCGGCGGTGGGGGCTTCGATCAGCGTTTTGCCCGGCGCCATCTGCCGCATGCGGTGCATGATGCCGTTGTCGGTGGCCACGATGTAGGTCTGCGCACTGCCGTTCACCACCGCCTGCAGCAGCTGCGTGGTGCTGCCCACCACGTCCGCCTGCGCCACCACGTTGCGCGGCGACTCGGGGTGCACCAGCACTTGCGCACCCGGATGCTGCTGGCGCAGCAATTCGAGCTCCAGGCCCTTGAATTCGTCGTGCACGATGCACGCGCCGTCCCACAGCAGCATGTCGGCGCCGGTCTGCTCCTGGATGTAGCGGCCCAGGTGGCGGTCGGGCGCCCACAGCACCTTGCGGCCCTGCTCCTTCAAATGCGAAACGATGGCCAGTGCGCAGGAACTGGTGACCATCCAGTCGGCGCGTGCCTTCACCGCCGCACTGGTGTTGGCATAGACGACCACGGCACGGTCGGGGTGCGCGTCGCAAAACTGCGCAAAGGCGTCCGGCGGGCAGCCCAGGTCGAGCGAACAGGTGGCTTCCAGGTCGGGCATCAGCACGCGCTTGTCGGGGCTCAGGATCTTGGCGCTCTCGCCCATGAAGCGCACGCCGGCCACGACCAGGGTCTGCGCCGCGTGGTCGCGGCCGAAGCGCGCCATCTCCAGCGAGTCGGCCACGATGCCACCGGTGGCCAGGGCCAGGTCATGCAAGTCGCCGTCGACGTAGTAGTGCGCCACGAGCACGGCGCTTTGCGACTTCAGCAGCTCGGCAGCGCGTTCGAAGGCCCGCTTCTTGTCGGCGGCGCCCAGTGCTGGCGGCACTTTGGCCCACGCTTGGGCCGTGCAACTGGCGCCGGTGGCGTCCTGGCGGGTGTAGTCGAACAAGACCTGGTTCATGGGCAGTCAACGATCTGTGGTGGCTGGGGGACAGGGAGCAGGCTGATCGCAAGTGCTTCGCGTGGCCTGCAGGTGTGGGCGTATCAGCATGCTAACCGTGCCGGTGGGGGACGGTGTGTGGCCGGTTGCGAGCCCCTTCGCGCCAGGCGCCTGAGGTGCATCGGCTGGCGCTGTGTGGCCTGCGAAGGTGGCCCCCACCAGCGCCCTGTCTCGGCGAGGGCGTTGTCATGGGGGGGTCATTTCCTCGCCGACGCTTTACAAGTCTTGTGAATGGCACCTAGGATCAGCCGGTGAGTACAGATCAGCAGTCACAAGACCTGCCCGCGCGCGCGCTGACGAGTCTGGCAACGACCACCGCGGGCCCGGGCCCTAAGCAATGAAGCCCCTCAAGGACTGCGAGTTCAGCGCCTTCATCAGCTACGCCCATGCCGACGACGCCGCCTGGTTTGGCTGGGTGCGGCAGTTTCGCGATGAACTCGAACGCAGCCTCGGAGCCATGCTGCGCGGCGTGCGTTTGCCGCGCATGCACCTGTCGGGCGAAAACGGTCCGGTGGCGGGCACGCTCAGCCGCGAACTGCAGGAGCGAGTGGCGAGCGCCTTTGCGATGGTCATCGTGGTGCATGACAACTACGCCCAAAGCCAGTGGTGCCTGAAGGAACTGGAGTACTTCAAGAGCCTGTCCGGTGACGATGGTTTCCGCCAGCGCCTGTACATCGTTGCGCTGTCCGAAAACGCGATGGCTGCGGTTGCCGGCGGCAAGGACTGGCAGCGATTGCTGCCCGACGCCGACCAGGTGTGGCTGCCGTTCTACGACGAAGCCGATCGCGGCAGGCCCGTCGATGTGTACCTGGCACCTGGCCTGGTGTCGCCGGCATTTCGGGTGCCTTTCGAACGGCTGCGCACGGACTTTGCAGCCAAGCTGAGGCGCGCGGTGGCCGACGAGGCGGAGTCGCGTGGCGTGCCCCTGGCGGCGCCCGCGGCCGAGGCGCCTGCACCCTTCATGCAGGTCGTGGATGTGCTGCTGCCGGGACCGCCTGCGCCAGGCCGTGCAGCGCCTGGCGCAGCAGCCCCGGTGGCTGCCGACCTCGGGCCCGTGCTGCTCGGCTTCGTGCCCAAGGGCAGCGAAGCCGCCCTCACCAGCTGCCGTCAGGCGCTGGCGGCTGCGGGGGTGCAGTTGCAACTGCTCACCCAGGACGTGGTCTACGGCAGCTTTGCAGAGTTCGAGCAGGCCCAGCACCTGGTGCTGCCCTTTGACGACGCGCCGCCATTGATGCCCATCGTCGGTGCCGGTGGGCACTTGCAGATGTTGCGCGATGCCTGGCTCAAGCAGGGGCACCCGGAAACCAACCTGCACTGGCTCGATCTGCGGGCGGCGCCGTCTTTTCCGGCCCAGTGGCAGGGCGCTGCGGCCTACGTCGGGTCGTTGGGGAAGACTGTTTTCAACGTGCAGTCGCTGCTGCAGCAGTGGCGGCCCGCGGCACCGTCTGCCGCGCCGGCCCAGGCCCAGCCCGTTCGCATCTACATCGAAAGCAACCGCCACGAGCGCACGCTGTGGGAGCCGCTGGGTGAGCAGATCCGCCTGAAGTGGCAGGCCGTGTGTGCCGAGATGGCGCCTGGCCGGGTACCGCCGCTGACGCTGCGGGCGCGTGGTCTGCCGGTGGAAGACATTGATCGCTTCCCCAATCTGGACGACGCCGACGGCGTGGTGCTGCTGTGGGGCCGCAAGACCAGCGAGGCGCTGGTGGCGCAGATCAACAAGGTCGAGGGCAAGCTCAGCAACGGCGCCGAGGTGCCGCCCGGCATCGTCGCCTACCTGATGCCGCCACAAGCCGCCACCGAGCCCGTGCCGGCCTGGGGCTGGCAGGTGTTGCGCTTCATGGCCGCCGATGAAAACAACATCGACGTCGTGGAAGAGGAGCGCGACGAACTGACGCGCTTCCTGCGCAAGGTCTTCAAACGCCGGCTGCAACGAGATACGGGGGGGCAGTGATGGCCATCGGCGACCCGCAGTCACCCGCCAGCGCGAAGCCCCAGGCAGACTCTGCCGACAGCACGTTTGCCGGCGGACTGGTCGGCGCCGGTGCAGCCCCCAAAGACGCCCGCATGCGGCTGCCGCGCGAACCTTACCCCGGGCTGCGGCCGTTCCTCGACTTTGAAGCCGCGCTGCTTTTCGGGCGCGAACGCCAGGTGCGTGAGGTCATCGAGGGCCTGAGCCAGAGCCAGTTCGTGGCCGTGCTGGGCGGCAGCGGCTCGGGCAAGAGCAGCCTCATCCACGCCGGCGTGGTGCCCGAGCTGCGCAGCTTCGGCATCCCCGGTGCCGGTGATCTGTGGCTGCCCATGACCTGCACGCCGGGCACCAACGTGAACGCCGAAGACAAGGCGACGCAGCGCCGATCGCCGGTCACCCGCCTGGCGCGCCGCTTTGCGCGTCTGCTGAAAAGTCGAGGCAGCGAATTCGCCGACCTGTCACGCCTGGATGAGATTGCCGAGGTTTTTCGTCAGGAGGCGGGCTTTGCGCGCCTGATGGACGCTTACGCCGCAGAGCTGTATCTGCCGCCCGGCCCCGACCCTGCCGAGGCGCGCGTGTTGTTCGTGCTGGACCAGTTCGAAGAGGTCTTCCACCCGACCAACCGGGATGTTGCCGACGCCCAGTTGCTGGTCGAGCGGGTGCTCGACCACTTCTTCAACCCGCACCCGCGCTGCCACGTGGTGATCACCATGCGCAGCGAGCATCTGAACGACTGTGCGGCCTACCTGGAGCTGCCGGACGCCATCAACAAGTCGTCCTACCTCATCAGGCGGCTGGACAGCGATGAACTGCGCGACGCCATCGTCGGGCCGGCGCAGCGCTTCTTGCGCTTGGTGGCGCGCAGCGAGACCTCCGCCCGACCGTTGCCCAATGAGGTGGTTTTCGAGCCGGCGGTGCTGCAGCGGCTGTTGCGGGATGTGCAGGCCATCACCAGCGACCCCGACCACCTGCCGTTGCTGCAGCACCTGTTGGCGCGGTTGTGGGAAGCGGCGCTGCAGCGTGAGGAGATGGACGCGCTGGTGCCCGCCACCATCACCGAAATCGATCTCGTGCGCGCCGTGAATGCCGGCGGTGTGCGTGGCGACGAGATGCCGCTGGCCGGCGAGCTGAACACGTTGCGCGCCTGCGTCAACAACTGGCCCGAGTCCATCTACGGCTGGCACGACGCGGCGGGCCGGGCGCAACTGGACGCGCTGTTGCGCAGTCTTGCGTTCAAGGACCCCAACACCGGCGCCTATTCGCAGCAACGGGTGGATGTGGACGACGCCGCCCGGCGCCTGGGCGTGGTCAGCGGCCGCGATGGCCTGCGCAGCCTCATCGCCGAGGGCTTCCTCGGCTCGGTGGACTACCTGTTCTGGGACGATGACGACCCGGCACGGGTGACGCTGAAGGTCTCGCACGAATCATTCATTCGCGGCTGGTTGCGATTTCGCTCGCTGGTGGACACCGAGTCGGTGCAGTTCGATGAGTACCTGCTGGTGCTGCGCAAGTGTGCCGAGTGGGCCGCCAACAAGCGCAGTGAAGACTTCCTGCTCGAGACCGGGGAGATGCGCCGCCTGGGTGGCAGTGGCTTCGTCGGCCGCATGCAGCAAGCGGACAAACGCGAGTCCTGGCAGCGGCTGCTGGCGATGGACCGTGACGCCTTGCACCTGGCGCAGGTGGCAGGCGAGGTCGGTGCTTTCCTGGAGGTGTCCGAACTGCGCCTGGAGCAACGACGCTCGCGCGAGACCCGGGGCCGGCGCAGTGCGCGTATCGCGCTGGCCGCGACGGTGGTTTTTGCGTTGCTGCCGACGACGCTTTTTTCATGGCTGGTGCAGGGGCCGACGATGCGCCGTGCCGAGTTGCTGTTCGAGGCTGGCAACCGTGCCAATCAGGCGCTGCTCAACCCGAGCCAGGTGGCCGTGGGCGACGGCGCCTACACGCTGCAATCGATGCTGTTGGCCGGCGCCCTGGTCGACCAGGCACGCACGGGTGCAGGCCCCTGGCGCACCGAAGTCTCCAAGAGCCTGCTCGACGGGGTAGGCAACTGGCCGCTTTTCAGCGATCAGCGTGACTTTCTGGACAATGTGTTCATGCAGGCCGAGCCACCGGTCAATGGCACGCTGCGCCAGCTGATCCAGCGCGCGGTGTGGCGAGCGCCGGCGGTAGGCGAGGCCGATGCAGCCAACGAGCGCGCCCTGCCTGCGGCGGAGCTGAAGTCCGACTTTCGCTGCGACACAGGCGCACCCGGCGCTCGCCAGGAGGGAATGCTGTTTGTGCAGCGGCGGGAGTCCGTGGGTGATCCGCGTCCCTTGCGTGCACTTTTTGTTCCCGACCCCATTGCCGGGGACCGCGAGCTCGCGGTCTTCAGCGCCAGTTTCGACGCCGTGCGCAACATCTGCACGCTGGGCGCTGAAGTGTTGCGGAGCCCCGGGGTGCTGAACTCGAGCGTCGTGTTCGATGCCAGCCTGAGGCTTTTCTACTACACCAGCGACGGTTCCAAGACGGCTGACGGCCGCGTCAGCACCCCGCCCACGCTGATCGTCCAGGAACTGGACTGGGAGCGCGGCCAGGATGGCGAGTTGTATGCCAACCGGCAGACCCTCACCTCCGTCACCGACGCCAGGGCCCTGGATGCTGTCAAGAGGGCCGCGGGTGAAGCGCGTGCGGCGGTTGCGCCCACCTACCGGGTGCCGGGCGGTCGCGTGGTGGACCTGCGCACGCCCGCCGAACGCCTTGAAGCGGTGCGCGGCCCGCGCTGGTTTGTCGCCAACCCACTGGCGCAGCGGGTCGAGCCCACGGTCGATGAGATCGCAAAGCTGCAACCCCTGCTGCCCGCTGCTCAAGGCTCGGTGTGTGAGTTGCTGGCGCGCACCTTTGCGCCAGCGCCCGGGTTCAGGCTGCAGGTGTTCGAGCAGGGCCGTCACTGTTTCCGCATCCTTCGAGGCTGGCCCGAGGCCAGTCCGGGCGAAACAACGGCGCGGCCACTGCGCGACGACGTGCGCGTTTCGGTGCATGACAGACCCAGCGCCGTGATGTTGCAGCGCGCGCGCGAAAACCCGCCGGCGCCACTGGCGGCGCTGTTGCCCTTTGCGCGCCAGCTGCCGCCCGCAGCATCAGCATCTGACAACTGGTGGGTAGGCACCTCGGGCGCGTGGAATGGCTGGTTGCTGCAGAAGACCGACGGCGCCGGCCGCAGCCCAGCCACAGACCAGCCTGCAGCGCGCTACATCGGCGCCCCCTGGAGCACCTGCGCGCTGTGGCACGTGGGGCGCCGTTTGCTGCGCCACAACCCGGCCGCCACCGACGGCGGAGACACGGCCGCAACCTTGAACACCGCCTGCCAGCAGCCCTGAACTGCGACACACTCGCGCCCCATGAACACATCACCACCTGCGCCAGCGCGCCCGGCGGGCCATGCCCTGGTTGAAGCCCTGATCGAGCAAGGGGTGCACACCTGCTTTGGTGTGCCCGGCGAGAGCTACCTGGCCGTGCTGGACGGTTTTTACCAGCACCATGACCGCATCCGGTTCATCGCCTGCCGGCAGGAGGGTGGTGCGGCCTTCATGGCCGAAGCGCAGGGCAAGCTCACGGGCCGGCCCGGCGTGTGTTTCGTCACCCGCGGGCCCGGTGCCACCAACGCCAGCATCGGTGTGCACACCGCCTTTCAGGACAGCACGCCGATGGTGCTGTTCATAGGGCAGGTGGCCAGCGACCAGAAAGACCGCGAGGCTTTTCAGGAAATCGACTACCGCCAGATGTTCAGCCCCGGTACGCTGGGGCTGGCGAAATGGGTGGCCGAGGTGTGCAGCGCCGATCGTTTGCCCGAATACATCAGCCGCGCCTTCCGCACGGCCCTGCAGGGCAGACCGGGCCCGGTGGTGCTGGCCCTGCCTGAAGACATGCTGACGACGCTGACGGCGGCGCCAGTGTTGCCGCGCGTGGAGCCGGTGCATGCCTGGCCGGCGCCCGGTGGGCTGCGTGATCTGCGCGCGCTGCTGATGGCGGCCCAGCGGCCCATCGTGCTGGCTGGAGGCTCGGGTTGGGACGCCGAAGGCGCAGCGGCATTGCAGCGCTTTGCCGAGAACTGGCAGTTGCCCGTAGCCTGCGGCTGGCGCTTTCAAGATACTTTCGACAACCGGCACCCGCTCTATGCCGGCGACGTGGGCATCGGCACCAACCCCAAGCTGGTGGAGCGCATCCGCAACGCCGACCTGGTGATTGCGCTGGGTCTGCGCCTGGGTGAGATGACCACCGGCGGCTACACCCTGCTGCAGGCGCCGCGCCCGCAGCAAAAGCTGGTGCACATCCACGCTGGAGCCGAAGAGCTGGGCCGGGTCTATGCGGCCGACCTGATGCTGCAATCCAGCATGGCCTGCGCGGCGAAAGCCCTGGAGAGTCTGGCGGCACCGGTGACCGTGCCCTGGCAGGCGTTGGCGCTGGCGGCGGGGGCCGACTACGAAGCCAACCTGGTGGCGCCCGAAGTGCATCCGATGGACATGGCGGTGGCCATCAAGACGCTGCAGTCGTTGTTGCCCGTTGACACGGTCTACACCAATGGCGCTGGCAATTTCGCCGGCTGGCTGCATCGGTATGGTCGGCTGCCGGGCCTGCAGCACCATGGCCGTACGCAGTTGGCGCCGACCTCTGGCGCGATGGGCTATGGCGTGCCGGCGGCAGTCGCGGCTGCTTTGCTGTATCCCAAGCGCTGGGTGGTCAACATCGCCGGCGATGGCGACTTTTTGATGACGGGGCAGGAACTGGCCACCGCCACCGGCTACGGCGCGAGGAAGCTCATCAGCGTGGTGGTGGACAACGGCACCTACGGCACTATCCGCATGCACCAGGAACGCGAGTACCCGGGCCGCGTCAGCGGCAGCGACCTCTACAACCCCGACTTTGCTGCGCTGGCGCGCGCTTACGGCTGGCGCGCCGAAACCGTCGACACCACCGAGGCCTTCGTCGCCGCCGCGCAGCGTGCTGCACAGGCCGACGGGCCGACGCTGATCCACGTGAAGCTGGACGCCAACGTCAGCACCAGCCGCACCACGCTGGCGGCACTGCGAGAAAGTGCCATGAAGCGGCAGCGAACTTCCTGAGCTTGATAGCGATCGGGCCTGCGCGCCAGCGGGGCGCGCAGGCCCGAGGCCCGAGGCGCCCATGTGGCCGCGCCGTCAATCAGCGTGCCGTGGCGCTGCGACGTGATGGCAGGATCAGGCCCGCCAACGCCAGGCCCACCAGCGCCAGCGTTGCAGGCTCGGGTACAGCCGCAACGGGCTCGGCGAAGATGAAGTCATCCATCACCACCACATCATCGTCAGGGTTGCCGAGCTGGCCGTTGGCCGAGATGGTGTTCACGCCCGAGGTGATGCGCACACGGCTGATGGCGCCGCCAGTGACCGTGGTGCCCAGGAACGACAAGCCCTGGTTGCCCGACGCCAGCACGCTGCGTGACAGAAACAAGGCCCCGGTCTCGTCGAAGAAGTCCATCTGGGTGGTGCCGTTCGTTTCCACGTCGGTGAAGATGGCGCCAAAGGCCGTGGTGGTGGCCGCAACGTTGGTGCCGGCGACGAAGAAGTTGACGTCGGTGA